>NZ_JACAXD010000009.1:0-127638 GCF_013391485.1 Acinetobacter sp. SwsAc5 | reverse complement strand
ACCTTCGAAATCTCCTAAACGTTGTCGTTGATCAATGACCTGGTCTCGGCAGTGAATACTTGTTTTATCAATGATTTGACCCCTACGATCCGTGTTTTTGTAACCGCGTTTTCGATATTTCTTCTGAAGTCTTAAGTGTAGATAAAGTTTACCGCCTTTTGATTTATCTTGATAAATGTACTGGTAAATCCACTCATGTGAAGGTACACCCAGCCAACCGCGTTGTGTTAAAGCACCTGAAATTTGTTCTGGTGACCAGTCCAAACCAATCAAATAATCAATATAAGCGAAGGCAAATGCTGTCATTGATGATGAAGGACGGTACCGTCTTTGACTTGCAAATTTAGCTGCCTGTTGAGCTCTATATCCACGTTGCCCAGTATTTCTTTTTAATTCACGGTAGATGGTTGATCGTGAACGTCCTAACTCCCGAGCAAGGGTAGCGATTGAACTTTTACTTTTCAAAGTAGCATAAATTTCGTATCTTTCATCTTGAGAAAGTTGGGTGTATTTCTTCATTGTGTGCTTTCCAATTGCGAGTTGAAAAAGTCTAATGATTCTATGAATACACCTAACTTTTTCAACTAACTACAAATGTGTTGCACTTGGGATTTGAATCTGCGAAACAAATCTATCTAAGATTAAACTTTTAAGTCTGCAAAATCCGTTAAAATATCCAAGATTATTTTGAATTAAGATCTGAATTATGGCTGCAACTGATTGGCGTGCTCAAGGTACTTTGGTTTTAGCAAGCAATAACAAGGGAAAAATTGCAGAATTTGAAACCCTGTTTGCGCAATTAGACTTGCCTGTGCAAGTGATTCCGCAAGGTCAACTAAATATTGAAGATGCTGTTGAAGATGGTTTGAGCTTTGTTGAAAATGCCATTTTAAAAGCACGCCATGCCGCAAAAATTTCAGGAAAGCCTGCCATTGCAGATGACTCTGGTTTATGTGTGCCTATTTTAGGCGGCGCACCGGGGATTTATTCTGCACGTTTTGCAGGCGAACATGGCAATGATGCAGCCAACAATGAAAAACTTTTGAATAAACTCAAACCACTACGTCAAGACGGCGCAGCAATTGAAGGTATGTTTGTTTGTGTTTTGGCTTTGGTTGAACATGCCGATGATCCATTACCACAAATTTTCCAAGGTATTTGGAAAGGCGAGATTTTAGCAGAAGCTCGTGGTGAAAATGGTTTTGGCTATGACCCGCTCTTTTGGTTGCCTGAATTGGGAGTGTCGAGCGCAGAAATGTCGAAAGCAGAAAAGAATAAAATCAGTCACCGTGGTCAGGCGATGCAACTGTTTAAAGCAAGTTTACAGCATTAAATTCAGATCACACCTTCTATACAGCCCACCAAATCCAGTGGGCCGTTTGATTTCAACTCACCTTAATTCAGATATTGGTCTAAATAATCTATGTTTTAGACGCAGCAGTACAAGCCAAACCGCCCTTTGTCTTTAAATCGCAACACATTCGTCACTGCATTGTCATACAGACCTGTTGAGATAGGCTCAACTATTGAGAGGTCTAAATCATGGCAGGATTATCTATTTGGCACGTGCTGATTTTTGCAATTGTGGTCATTTTATTATTTGGTACATCTAAGCTTAAAAACTTAGGTAAAGATGTGGGTGGCGCGGTCAAAGATTTTAAAAAGTCGATTAAGGATGATGAGGCAGAAGTGGCGCAACTTAAAGAACCTCGTACGATTGAACATCAAGCCAATAACAATGATGTAACAACTGATTCTAAAAGCCATATCAAGAGCTAACAGTTTGAATTGATCATGCTTGAGGATAAATCATGTTAAATCTTGGCATGAGCGAACTGCTGGTTTTTGCCATTATTGCAGTCATCGTTTTAGGACCAGATAAATTACCGACAGCAATTCGCTCTGTCATTAAGTGGTATCGTCAAATCAAAATGCTGATTAATAATGTGCAGCGGGATATTGAGCGCGAACTAGAAATTACAGAAATTCGGGAAACAATGCAAAAAGAAATTGCCCGTTTTAAAGATATTGAAAAAAACATGCAGGCTCAGTTAGATCAAATTCAGCAAGAAGTTAATCAACAGCATCAAGAACTTGAAAAAGCCATATCACCCGAAATCAAAGCACCTGAAGACCAAACCAAGCTGAAAAATCCTGAACAGCGTGCAGCTGAATCCAATGCGGCTCAGGCTAAACCTTGTACTCAAGCTAAAGAAGTACCATATCTGACTACAGAAACACAGCTAGTATCTGAAAATCCTTTACAAAAACAAGAGCAAAAGGTCGTCACAACATGACCAGTACCACCAATCAAACTGAACAATTCAATCAAACCACATCTGAAGAAAATGAAGCGCTTGAACAACTTCCTTTTACCGTACATTTAATTGAGTTACGTCGCCGTCTAATTAAATGTGTCGGGCTGATTATTGCTCTCTTCTTTATGATGTTGCCTTTTGCAAATCAACTGTATGAAATGCTGTCCTCTCCGTTACGCGGACGCTTACCTGAACATGCAACCATGATTGCAACAGACGTTACTGCAACTTTTATGGCACCCTTTAAACTGAATTTTTATGTGGCTTTCATTATTGCCATGCCATTTATTTTGTATCAAATTTGGCAATTTTTAGCGCCAGCACTGTATAAAACAGAAAAAAAGATCGCACTGCCTATTTTATTTTCGAGTATCGTATTATTTTATGCAGGCATTGCTTTTGCTTACTTTATTACTTTACCCGCAGTGCTGACCTTTTTTATGCAAGCCTCTCCTGATTCTGTCGCACCTATGACAGATATCAACAGTTATTTGAGTTTTTGTTTAAAACTATTTTTAGTGTTTGGTATTACCTTTGAGATACCAGTTGCCACCGTCATGCTAATTTTAGCGCATATCGTTACGATTGAATCTTTGGTTACAAAGCGACGCTATATTATTGTTGGTTGTTTTTTTATTGCCATGTTTGTTACACCACCAGATGCACTTAGCATGTTAATGCTTGCCATTCCCATGTGGTTATTATTTGAATTGGGCATACTTTTAGGTCGTATTTTATTAAAAAAACAAATTAAATCTTGCTGATCTTTTTAGGGGTCAGCGCTACACTTTTACCAACAAAATACAAACTATTTATCATTTATTACAATTAGTTAGATCAATTTCTTTATCAAATATAACGATACTGTCATCATTAGTTCACCCGAATGTCACAACTGAACTCTAGCATGTGCATAGCTTTAACAACGTTCTGCAAAATTGCTAGGAATAAAAATGAATTTAGAAAATCAGTTAATTGAGCATGTGGAAGATTCAAATACATCAGATAACCCACATTTTCAAGAAATTTTAAATGCACGCGTAAGCCGTCGTAGTGTAGTGCGCGGTGGCATTGGCATGACTGCCGCCATGATGTTGGGGGGAGCGGGTTTAGTTGGCTGTTCAGATGAGAATGATGATCCAATTATTACCCCGCCTACAAAACAACCAGAGCTAAAAGCACCTGAAACAATTAATTTCACTCCAGTACCGCATAGTAAAAAAGATCAGGTTGTTGTACCTGAACAGTATCAAGTTGAAGCCTTCCTACCAGTGGGCATGCCTTTAATTAGTGGTTTATCTGATTGGAGTGATACTCAACAACGTGCTGGTGAATCTTTTGAACTTCGTGTAGGCGATAACCATGATGGTTTATGGTTCTATGGCTTAAAAGATGGCAAATTAGACAACACTGTTTCTGATCATGGTTTATTGGTGATTAACCATGAATATGTAGAAGTAGAACGTTTACACTTACTTGGTGGGTATACACGCAAAATTGCCAACCCTGTAGATAAGATTTATGAAAATCAACGTTTGTCAGACGACGTACGCCGTGAAGTAAATGCACATGGCGTGGGCGTTTATGAAGTTAAGCGTAAAAAAGACCTTGCTACATTTGAATTAGTGAAAGATTCTAAATTTAACCGTCGTTTTACCAGTGCAACAGAAGTAGATTTCAGCGGTCCAGCTGCAGGTCATGATTTATTAAAAACTAAGTTTGATCCTACAGGAAAATCAACCCGCGGTATCAACAACCAATGCGGTAGTGGCCCATCACCATGGGGAACCTATTTAACTGTTGAAGAAAACTTTACTGGTGTTTTTGCACGTCGAACGGATGATGCCGCTAAAGTTCCTGCACACACCGATTTTGCTTTAATGCGTTATGGGCAAAAAGCAGGAAGCACAGGTTTTGACTATTTATGGCATACTCCTGCACTAGAAGAGCAAATCATTCCAGATGAATTCTCACGCTGGGATGTAAGTAGTATTGGTGCAACTGCACTTGATGACTACCGCAATGCACTCAATACCTTTGGTTGGATTGTCGAGGTTGATCCTTTTGACCCAACTTCACGTGCTATTAAACGTACAGCATTAGGTCGCTTTGCACATGAAAACTGCGGCTATGCTCCAGTAGAAGCAGGCAAACCTGTTGTACTGTATATGGGTGATGATGCTCGTGGTGAGTACGTTTATAAATTCGTATCAAAAGTTGTTTGGGACCCTGCTGATGCAAACGGTGGCTTAAAAGCAGGTACAAAATACTTAGATGAAGGTACATTATACGTTGCTAAATTTAGCGCAAATGGTACAGAAGCATATGGTTTAGGTGAGTGGGTAGAGCTTACTTACGGTATCAACGGTTTAAATTCAAGTAATACCAAATATCCTTTCAACAGCCAAGCAGATGTAATGGTGTTTACCCGTCTTGCAGCAGACAGTGTTGGTGCAACCAAAATGGATCGCCCAGAATGGGTCAATGCAAGCCCGATCACTGGTGAAGTTTATTTAACCTTAACCAACAGTAACGCAGCAAACCGCGGTGGTAAAACTGATCCAGCAAACCCACGTGACTATGATAACAATGGCGATGGCAAACTAGATGGTAACCCGAATGGCCATGTTATCCGCTGGAGAGAAGACAATGGCAACCACGCTGCATTGAAATTCCAATGGGATGTCTACGCATTTGGTGCACCATTCGACCTTGCAGCTGCAAACTTGTCTGGCTTAACTGCAGAAAATGACTTCTCAAGCCCAGATGGTTTAGTATTTGACCCTCGCGGTGTAATGTGGATTCAAACAGATGATGGTGCTTATTTAAAACGCACTAACTGTATGATGTTAGTTGCACTACCTGGTCAAGTTGGAGATGGCACATCTCAACAAGTAGGTACTGTGACAACGCATATTGGAGCGAAGCCAACAGCAAATAACTTGGCGCGTTTCTTAACTGGACCACTTGAAGCTGAAATTACAGGGGTTGCGTTTACACCTGACTTGAAAACATTCTTCGTCAGTATCCAACACCCTGGTGAAAATGGTAATCGTAAAGATGGCTATAACAGCCACTGGCCTGATAGCCAAACCAACCCAAGTTCAAAAGCTTTACCGCGTTCTGCACTCGCAGTAATTACTCGTAAAGATGGTGGTGTTGTTTTAGGCTAAACCTAAGCAATCAAAAAAATGCCGACATCACGTCGGCATTTTTTATGCCTCAATGTTCAACTGTTGCTGCACAATATTTCCTTTTTGCTCACCATATTGTGTTTTTTCCAACCATATAAATTGCTGCGCCTGCATACGTAAAAAATTGGAGCAACGTGTACCGTACAGTGGACTTTGAATAAAAGTCGATGACAACAACGCTTCCATCTCCAATGAAATCCCTGTTTGCGGTAACCGTTCAAATGCAACCTTGCGTTCATCTTGTAAAATATCCCACGCCGCAGCATTTAGCTCTGCCGTTGCAAGATCAGGCAATTGCAGCATCGGTAAAAACTCCTGCGTAAAGCGTTTGCGTAAGCGTGCAGTTTTCTCCCAAGGGTCACTCATCAATCCATTCGACACCACATAAACGCCTTTAGCTAAAACCTGCGGCGCTTCTCCACGGTTACTCATGTACACCGCTTGAGTGGTGTCACCCACAAATAAATTAAAACCTGCATATTCACATTGCTGTTTTTCTAAGGCTTGCGCAAAACGGATAGGCGTTTGCTCAGATTCTAAAAAAGCCTGAATAATATGCCCACGTGAAGTTGGATATTCACGAACATCATTCGCATCACGATAATTGGTAATCACAGCCCAGCGTCCCGATGGGGTAATGCCCATCCACGTACCGCCCGATTCTAAATCTTGCCCTGCAACAATTGGACTATCAGACCATGCTGCCAGTGCTGCTGTCGGACGCCGATAGAACTCATCTCGATTTGAAATCAAACACAGTGGTGTGTCTGTCAAGACCTGCCAAGCCAATGCCACAATACACATAATTTAAACTCTTGATCTTTACACATTGAATGTACAACATTTTTCATCACATTCAGCTAAAATCTGTGCAAAACAGAATCACAAGGAACAGGAATGCTCACCTATCCAAATATTGACCCCGTTGCTATTTCGCTCGGGCCTTTACAAGTCCATTGGTATGGCTTGATGTATTTACTGGCATTTTTATTTGCATGGGGTTTGGCAACTTACCGTGCCAAACAACGTGGCTGGACACCAGACATGGTTTCCGACCTGATCTTTTACGGCGCTTTGGGCGTGGTGATTGGTGGACGTGTCGGTTATGTGTTTTTCTACGGCTTTGAACAATTTTTGGAAAATCCACTGTGGTTATTCCAAGTCTGGACAGGCGGCATGAGTTTCCATGGCGGCTTTCTGGGCGTGATTTTAGCCATGCTGTTCTGGTGTAAAAAATACAAAATGACGTGGTTTCAAACTTTGGATTTTATTGCCCCATGTGTACCTACAGGTCTAATGTTTGGTCGTATTGGTAACTTTATTGGTGGTGAATTATATGGTCGCCCTGTGACCGATCCGAATTTTGCTTTGGGGATGATTTTCCCGACCGATCCTTTACAATTGGTACGTCATCCATCGCAATTGTATCAAGCCTTATGTGAAGGTCTAATCCTGTTTATTGTACTGTGGTGGTTTAGTTCAAAGCCACGTCCACGCATGGCAGTGTCTGCCCTATTCCTGATTGGTTATGGTTTGGCGCGCTTTGTTGTCGAATTTTTCCGCGAACCCGATCATGGTCAGCTCTTTATTGCATGGATGAGTAAGGGACAATTCCTGAGCTTACCAATGATTTTGGTCGGTTTCTGGATGATGTGGTATGCCTATCAAAAGAAAATTTATGATTGGGGGCCGCAAAAAAACAGCTAAGCTACTACCCATTTAAATGCAGGTTTCATCCATTCAGGCGAAGTCAATCTTCGCCTTTTTTATGCTACAGTGCTATCTATTACTTACACTTTTCAGACATCAATATCTCACATGCTTGAATTTTGGTTTAACCCACAGGTTGCGGTCACAAAGAAAATTGCCCTGCTGATGGTGATCGCGCTGGTCACTGCAGCGGTATACTTCTTAGAACCCTTAAAGCTCGATGCGATTTTAATGTTTCTGGCCACAGGTATTGTTTTTTTAATTTGTCGTTACTGCAAAATTCATTTTACTGCACAACATCCCACAGGTTGGTTGGCACGACTATTGACTTGGATTCCACTGGCGTTGTTACTCGCAATAATTTTCATGCAGATTCAACACGGTGAAATTTTACTGTCGGGCGCTCAAGGCATTGGCTTTACCGCTTTGGCTATTTGCCTGTTTTCGCCGTTGGCTTTACTGCATCAACATCACGCTTCCGACACACAATAAAGTCACAACTTTAAAAACTCTGCTATTATTCTTTCTGATTTACTGGGCATCGAATTGCCCAAACAAAAAATATTTCTTTTGCTTGACCAGAGAACGCTATGCGCCAGTATTTAGACCTACTCCAACATATTCTTGACCATGGTGGCGACAAAGGTGACCGTACCGGAACAGGCACACGTTCAGTGTTTGGGCACCAAATGCGTTTTAACCTTGCACAAGGTTTTCCACTGCTGACTACCAAAAAAGTACATTTCCGTTCTATCGTAATTGAGCTGTTATGGTTTTTAAAAGGCGATACCAACGTCAAATATCTACAAGAACATAAAGTCAGTATTTGGGATGAATGGTCTACCGCAGAACAAACCGCGCGCTTTGGTCGTCCTGAAGGTGAACTTGGCCCAGTGTACGGACATCAATGGCGTAATTTTGGTGCAACACAAAAAGCCGATGGTCTGTATGAGCAAGATGGTTTTGACCAAATTGCATGGTTAATCAATGAAATTAAAACCAATCCAAATTCACGGCGTTTAATCGTGTCAGGCTGGAACCCGAAAGAAGCAGGTCAAGTTGCTTTACCGCCTTGCCATACTTTATTCCAGTTTTTTGTGCACAACGGCAAACTCTCATGCCAGCTATATCAACGCAGTGCCGATGTGTTTTTAGGCGTGCCTTTTAATATTGCCAGCTATGCTTTACTAACCCACATGATCGCGCAAGTCTGTGATTTAGAAGTCGGAGATTTTGTCTGGACAGGTGGCGATACGCATTTATATGCCAACCACTTTGAACAGGCACAGTTACAGCTAAGCCGTGAACCACTGGCGTTATGTCAGTTAAAACTCAATCCTGAAATCAAAGATATTTTCGATTTTAAATTTGAAGATATTGAAATTGTAGGCTATGAGTCACATCCTGCAATTAAAGCACCTGTCGCTGTTTAATTGCCTGTTGCTAGATTTATCATCTCAACATTTAAATTGCCCCAACGTCCCCAAAAGATGCTTGGCAGACTAAGAAAATACGAGCCTAATTATGTCATTTCAAAATTTAGAAGTTGTACACGTAGTCGCTATGGATCAACAACGCTGCATTGGTCAGGGTAACCAATTGCCGTGGCATATTTCGGCAGACTTAAAACACTTCAAAGAAATCACCCAAGGTGGCGTGGTGATTATGGGACGCAAAACCTTGGAGTCGATGGGACGCACCCTGCCTAAACGTGTCAATTGGGTGATTACCCGCGACCCAAACTGGGCATTTGAAGGCACAAAAGTGGCGCATAGCATTGAAGATGCCTTGCAACAAGCCGTTGCCGATGTTCAAGCCTCAGAAAAACCAAACACTTTATTTATTATTGGTGGTGGTGAAATTTTTAGCCAAACTATGCCGATTGCTGACCGTTTGGAACTGACGCATATTGAACTAGATGTTCAGGGAGACGCGCATTATCCTGCCATTCCTGCCGAGTTTAAAAAAGTGGCCTCAGAACAGCATGTCGATGAAAAATCAGGGATTGCCTTTGAGTTTGCCCGCTATCAAAAATAATGCTGACAGCCTTGGCAATATTTGATTATGATGACTTAAACGGAATTTAACTTTGCCTCAGGAATGGCGGATGCTGCATTTCATCTTCAGTTTAGGTGTCGTTCTTTCTTCTATTTGGCTCAGTATGGCCTTGTGGATTCATCAGCCTTTGGGTTGGTTAATGAGCCGTGTGCTGATTGGGACTTGGCTAGCCTTCACCCTCAGCATTTTGGGCATTTATATCACTCAGCATTTGCTCAGTCGCAATCAGGATATTTTGGTTTATCTTTTGGGTTTTGCCTTGGGGCTGTTTTGGTATTTTGGGATGGATGCCAAGCAAGACCGTGACTGGAACCCTGAAGTAGCCCGTATGCTGCATTATGAACAAGTACAAGATCAGGTCACGCTGCACAATGTCCGCAATTTTGACTGGCATGCCGATGGTCGCTATACCGAACGTTGGGAAACCCGCCAATTTAACCTGAAACAGATTACGGGGGTGAATATCATCACCTCTTACTGGATGGGGCCAAAAATTGCGCATACCTTAGTCAGTTTTGACTTTGCCGATCAAGCGCCACTCACCTTTTCCATTGAAATTCGCAAAGAAAAACACGAAGAGTTTTCTGCGATTGGTGGCTTCTTTCGGCAATATGAACTCAGCCTTGTCGCTGCCGATGAAAAAGATATCATCTACACCCGCAGCAATATTCGGGGTGAGCAAGTTTATTTTTTCCCGATCCAGCTCAATCCACAAGAAGCACAAGCACTGTTTCAGGAATATCTGCATAAAGCCGATGCTTTAGCCGCCAAAGCGCGTTGGTATAATACGTTGACCAGTAATTGCACCACGCTGCTGTTTGACATGATTCAGGCAGTATCTCAAAAACGTTTCCCTGCCGACTATCGTCTGTTTGCTTCGGGTTATTTACCCAATTATTTATATGATTTGCATGCGCTGGATCATCGTTGGAATATGCAAACTTGGTATCAACGTGCCCACATTAACCCACGTGTGGAAAACTTAAAAGATATCCACAGCCAAGACTTTTCCGCGCTCATTCGACAAGGCGTGCAGCTCGATTCTTCAGCAAACATCAGCACGCCTTATTCGCATCCGACTTATCAGAACAAAGTGCTGCCCTGACCTATTTTGGTCATTTTGCGCAGATACAATCAATTCAGAGAAAAAACCACACCATATCTTGGAAAAAGTTGCAGCAAACATACAAATTTAACTAGAGCCACGGCGCATAATTTGTTTAGATAGCAACAATTTCAAAAAATTAGAGATCATTCCATGCTAAAAAAATACTTCGGGATCACCTTATTGGGTGCAATGATTGCTTTATCAGGATGTGAAACTATGCCAACTCAAACGAGTGCAAGCCAAATTAGCGCAATCAATCAAGCCAACTTAGTACAACGTACATGGACTGCTACGCAATTGGGCAACAGCATGTTAAAAACAGAAGCAAACCGCCAAAACTTGCCATATTTAAACTTTGATGCCGCCACACAAACAGTCACAGGTTCAGATAGTTGTAACCGACTCAGCGGTAGTTATGTCGCAGGACGTGACACCCTACAATTGGGGCAATTGGCAACCACGCGAATGGCTTGCTTAAATAACAACAACTTAGATCAGAAATTTCATGAAGCCCTAAATAAAGTGACGCATTATCAGGTCTATGGTAAAACCCTGAAATTGCTAGATCGCCATGGAAATTTACTGATTCAATTTGAAACACCAACGGCTGCACGTTAACGGCTAAGCCTAATAATAGACAGGCTTAAAATGGTTTATTCATAAAATATAAGGACAAAATCATGCAACAAGCATTGTTTGGTGGCGGATGTTTCTGGTGTGTCGAAGCCGTATTTTTACAACTGCAAGGCGTAGAAAAAGTCACCAGCGGTTATGCAGGTGGACATACCTTAAACCCAAGCTATGAAGATATTTGCCGTGGCGACAGCGGACATGCAGAAGTCATTTTGATTGATTTTGATGAGCAGCAGATCAGCTATTCACAATTACTTGAGGTGTTTTTTGCCACACACGACCCAACCACATTAAACCGTCAGGGCAATGATGTCGGCACACAATACCGCTCTGTGATTTATTATTTAGATGCTACACAGCAACAAGCTGCCGCCGAGATGATTGCAGCCTTACAAGCTGAAGGTGTGAATGTTGTGACTGAACTCAGTGCAGCACCTGAATTTTACCCTGCAGAAGACTATCATCAGAATTTCTTTGCCAAAAATCCAAATCAGGGCTACTGCAATTTTTCCATTCCACCGAAACTGAATAAATTACGCAGTAAATTTCAGCATTTACTGAAAGTATAACCATTGGATTTAAAAGCAAGTACAAAACGGTGATACTCATCTTTTGATGACATCACCGTTTACACCACTATTTATTTTACAAAAGTCGTCCAGACAAATGCCTGAGTACGTCCTTGTAAGGTCATCTTCAACTGATCGCCCGACTGTAATGCTGCCACCCCTGCAGGTGTACCAGTCATTACCACATCACCAGGTTCTAAACTAAATACTTGGCTAATATCTGCCAACAATGCCGCAATATCAAAAATCAATAAACTGGTATCGCCTTGCTGACGTAATTCATCATTAATGTCCAAACGATATTGCACGTTTTTCCAGTCCTGAATTTCCGATACATCCACCCAATCTGCCAACACACAAGAACCGTCAAACGCTTTGGCTCGTTCCCACGGCTGTCCTTTTTTCTTAAGTTCATCCTGCAATTCACGCAAAGTTAAATCCAAGCCCAAAGTCACTGCACCTACAGCATCCAATACTTTGGCAGGATCTGTGTCTGCATTTAAAGGCTGGTCAATGCGTAAACTCAATTCACATTCATAGTGACAATTGCCCCAGACCTTATTCCACGTAATCCCATCACTTAAACTGCGTAAACTGCTTGGCGGTTTAATAAATAACACAGGATGATCAGGTACAGCATTACCTAATTCTTTGGCATGGTCTGCATAACTGCGACCGACACAGACAATTTTAGATGGACGTGTACTCATGATCATCCTCAAATAACTCGTAAATTGGGAAAATTAAAACTTACTTTTTAAAAGTATTTTCAAAAACCGTTTGTTCTGCAGGCAGATTAAATGCACGTTTCGGTACAATCACCACTGTACGATTTTTTAATTCCAGCATATAGGTGAGTTTACCCACAGCGAAATTTTGCACCTCGTTATAATGAAATACCTGTTTACGACCATTGGCATACAGCTCGGCATAGTCCTGAAATAAATCAATGCCTTGCTCGCTTTTTCCAAATTGGTATTTTACAAACTGGCGTTTAAACATCATTGGCAAAAACCAATAACGCATTAAAGTTTGCAATATTAAAAAGAAAGCACCGAGTGCAACATAATAGCGACCTACCCCATCGAAGCCCAAATAAAAGCCCCAAGCAATAATCGCCACACTAATCAACGGTGTAATAAAACGGGTAAATTGTTTTTTACCAAAAGTCGCAAGGGCAAAGCCGTCTTGAGATTCTTCTAAATTTAAAAAATAGCGCAAAGACAATGCTGGCTGCGTGTCAGACATAAGCTCATCATCAAGTCATTCAAATTGAGCTAAATCTTACACTAGATTGAGCACTTTCCTTATTTTTTTCGTGTTTATTCGCTCAAATCCAGACGTAAAACAATGGTCATGCTTTTGACACAGAAATTTCATCATTTTTAGATAGTGTAGATGCAAAAAAACCGCATCAAAAGTGCGGTTTTTTATTTCAAGTTGGTGCGCTCAGAGAGATTCGAACTCCCGACCCCTTAGTTCGTAGCCAAGTGCTCTATCCAGCTGAGCTATGAGCGCGACGACTTGATGGGGTGCATTATACGTGTTTTTTTTCTGGCTGTTAAGTATTAATTCATCATTTTGCAATCAAATGCACAGATATTGGACGATTCAAAAGAATTTTAACGTAAAACCATGAGTACGCTATTCTTTTTAATAAACTGATTATTGTTTGAGTTTACTAAATTTCAGGCACAAAAAACCGCATTTAAGCGGTTGATTGTTCAAGTTGGTGCGCTCAGAGAGATTCGAACTCCCGACCCCTTAGTTCGTAGCCAAGTGCTCTATCCAGCTGAGCTATGAGCGCATTACTTGTGTGCCAATTTAGGCGATACGTTACTGTTCGGTTTACTTATTGGTGCGCTCAGAGAGATTCGAACTCCCGACCCCTTAGTTCGTAGCCAAGTGCTCTATCCAGCTGAGCTATGAGCGCGACATAAGTAAAGCGTGGCGGTGAGAGAGGGATTCGAACCCTCGATACAGTTACCCGTATGCGTCCTTAGCAGGGACGTGGTTTCAGCCACTCACCCATCTCACCGTAACGTGCCGCCATAATACAAATTAAGTGCTAGCACTGCAAGCTTCGATACCACAATTTTTGCATATTTTTGCTCAATTAAATATTTTTTAAACAATTTTCAGGATTCATCACCAGAATTACGCCTGAACTTTTGGCAATCGCTGCACAAAAACTAGAAACATCGTAAAATAACGACAGAAAACACATTATTGCAATCATTTACGTGCAGTCTTTCCGTACATGACTTATGCTAAACCTATCTTCTGACATGAAGTTTATTCCATGATGAAAAATTGGGTCGATCCTGAAGCGAAAGCTGAAGCCGAACGCTACGAAAATCCTATTCCAAGCCGTACCTTAATCTTAGAAACCATTGAAACCTTGCAGGCAGCACAGTCACATGCAGACTTGGTAGAGCATTTTGCGATTGCCGATCAAAAAAGTATTGATGCCCTGAGCCATCGTTTAATTGCCATGGTACGTGATGGTCAGCTCATGAAAGATGGATTCAAGTTCCAGCTGGCTGCAGAACAACCGACTCATGACGCCACGGTTTACATCAACAGTAAAGGTTTAGGCACAGCCAATATTGCAGGTCATGAAGATATTTTATTGCCTGAACGCGAACTACGTTTGGTGTTTAATGGCGATCAAGTCAAAGTCCGCCAGACATCGGTAGATCGTAAAGGCAAGGCATGGGGGTTTATTACCGAAGTCACCCAGCGTCGTGTCAAACAAATCATTGGTAAATTGTCAGAATACGATGGTGAATATTTTATTCAGCCTGCCCAGCCAAATAGCCATCAACCCATTACCCTTGAAAAAGAATTAATTGAACATGCCCAAGTTAAATTGGGCGATTCTGTGCGCATTGCGATTGACGACTATCCAACCCGCGAAGAATTTGCCACAGGACATATTATTCAGTCGATGGCAGACAAAGCCGAAACTGAAATTATTATTCCGCAAACCATTTTAGAATTTGGTCTGCCGTATGAATTTCCTGAAGATGTCATTCAAGAAGCTGAAAGCTTTCAAGAACCGACTGCCCAAGACCGTGAAGGACGTGTTGATTTACGCGATTTAGCCTTAGTGACTATTGATGGTGAAGATGCCCGCGACTTTGACGATGCAGTATATGCAGAAAAACGTCCAGGCGGTGGTTACCGTGTCGTGGTCGCAATTGCCGATGTCAGCCATTACGTCCGCACAGGCAAACCTCTGGATGATGAAGCTCAGGAACGTGGGACTTCAGTCTATTTCCCGCATTTTGTATTGCCGATGTTGCCTGAAGCTTTATCGAATGGCTTATGTTCGCTCAATCCACAGGTTGACCGTTTGTGTATGGTCTGCGATTTAAAACTGTCACGCGCAGGTCGTGTCACAGGTTTTGAATTTTATCCATCGGTCATGCATTCCAAAGCACGTTTAACCTATACTCAAGTGGCACAATATTTTGAGGGTGATAGTGCGGCAATTCCAGAAGATCGGGAGGTGCGCAAATCATTAAATACTCTGTTCCAACTGTATCAAGTGCTGAAAGGTTTACGTGCTGAACGTCATGCCATGGAGTTTGAAACCGTTGAAACCTACATGATCTTTGATGAGTTAGGTGGAATTAAAGAAATTTTGCCGCGCAGCCGTAACGATGCGCATAAACTGATTGAAGAATGTATGTTACTCGCCAACGTCGCAGCAGCAGAATATGCACTCAAACATGATGTGCCGATGCTGTACCGTGTGCATGAACCGCCAGAGTTTTCACGTATTCAAAAAGTCCGTGATTTTGTCAAATTACTTGGGCTACATTTTCCAGAACAACCCACTCAGGCCGACTATCAAGCGGTGATTGAAGCCACTAAAGATCGTATTGATGCACCAAGTATTCACGCGGTGTTATTACGCTCAATGATGCAAGCCTATTATGGCGCCAATAATTCAGGTCACTATGGTTTAGCTTACGATGCCTACACGCATTTCACTTCACCAATCCGTCGCTACCCTGACCTATTGTTGCATCGTGCCATTAAAGCGCATTTAAAACAAAAACCATCACCACTTTCGGGCGCAGCTTTAGATGATGCAGGCGAACATTATTCTGCAACTGAACGTCGTGCCGATGAAGCCTCGCGCTCTGTCACCACATGGCTAAAATGCCACTATATGCAGCAGCACTTGGGCGAAGAATTTGTAGGCGTAATTTCTGCAGTAGCCGAATTCGGTCTGTTTGTCACTCTCAAAGACCTTTATGTCGATGGCATGATTCATGTCAGCCAATTGGGCGATGACTTCTTTGTATTTGACCAAGCCAGCCAAAGCCTAATTGGACAAGCACGTGGTCAAAGCTTTAGCTTGGGTGATGAAGTCAAAATTAAAGTCGCGGCTGTCAATTTAGAAGACCGCAAAATTGATTTTGAACTCATGCAGCAACTCACCCATGCAGGTCGTGCTATTCGTATGCGCGCACCGCGCGTGGCAAAACCGTTCAGCCGTGAAGCCACTGAAGAAGTTTTTTCTGAGCGTCCAAGCAAGGCGACTTTAAGTGAAAACGGTGAGCAACCTGTGCCGAAGAAAAAGCCAAAAAGCAAACCGAGCTCTTACGGTAAAAAAACCTCAGCGAAGTCGGAAGCTAAACCGAAAGACAAAGCCAAAAAAAAGACCAAGGTGAAAAAGAAAAAAGCCAATGCCAAGTCTAAATTGGACTAGCATCAACTATTTTCAACTTCTTTCTAACAACTTCAAAAAGAGCTACGGCTCTTTTTGTTTTTTGGGGATCGTATCAAACAGCCCTATTCTGCCAAATTTATCACCTTGATTAGCTAAATCTGCGCTTATGCCTTGATTTCAGCCCTCAAAAGCCCTACATCTATAAATCATGAAAGAAATTTAGATGGCACTCAAAAAATGAAATTACAGCAAGCAACTTTACCTGTTCCCCAATTTGATCAAATTACACTGGCAGATTTAAAACAAAAAATTGAGCATGCCATTCAGCAGGGACAAAACTTTTTAAATAATCTGACTGCAGTACCTGAAAATACGACGGCGCAATTAAATGTTTTAGAACAGATTGATCAGCTCGAAAATAACATGAGCGAAGCATGGGGCGTGCTGTCACATTTAAATGCGGTCATGAATAATCCTGAAACCCGCGAAGTGTATCAAGCGCTGTTACCAAGTTTAAGCGACTACTACACTCAATTGGGTCAGCACACGGTGTTGTATCAAAGCTATCAACATATTCACGACGCCAACACCTTTAAAGATTTGCCTGCTGCACAACAAAGCGCAATTCAACTGGCATTGCGCGACTTTAAACTGTCAGGTGTGGCCTTAGAAGGTGAAGCTAAAAAACGCTATGCTGAAATTTCAGCGCGTTTATCGCAACTGTCATCAGACTTTTCCAATCATGTGTTGGATGCCACCCAAGCCTATTACAAAGTATTGTCCGAAGATCAGCTCAAAGGTTTACCGCCAAGCAGCGTTGAATTGCTGAAACAATATGGTCAGCAACGCGAATTGGAACAAGCTGTGGCAACACTGGATATTCCTGCCTATTTAGCCATTATGACCTATGCCGATGATCGTGCTTTGCGCGAAACCTTGTATAAGGCATACACTACTCGCGCGTCCGATCAATCAGCCCAGTCTGAATTTGACAATACACCAATCATGCAAGAAATCCTGAGTTTGCGCCAAGAAATGGCTCAGCTGCTCGGTTTTAACAATTACGCAGAATTATCCCTTGCCAGCAAAATGGCACCAAGTGTCGAAGCAGTCGATCAGTTCTTGCGTGAACTAGCAGAACATGCACGAGCACCTGCAGAAAAGGAAATTGCAGAACTTAAAGCCATTGCTGCCAAAGACGGCATTGATACCCTGCAACCATGGGATACAGGCTACTATTCAGAAAAATTAAAACTGCAACAATTTAACCTTTCGCAGGAGATGCTAAAACCGTATTTCCCTGCCCCTAGAGTGGTTGAAGGTCTATTTAGCATCGTCAAGCGTTTATACGATGTCGATATTATTGAGCGCGCTGCCCCTGTTTGGCATCCTGATGCACGTTATTTTGAACTTGAAGATCAAGGTCAAGTGATTGGTGGTTTTTACTTTGATCTATATGCCCGTACAGGCAAACGCGGCGGCGCATGGATGAGTGGTTTCCGTTCACGCATGCAATTGGCACAAGGTTTACAAAAACCAATTTGCTATATGGTGTGTAACTTTACCCCACCTGTTGCAGACCAACCCGCGCTTTTAACGCATGATGAAGTCATCACCCTATTCCATGAATTTGGACATGGCTTACATCACATGCTAACTGAAGTAGATAATATTGCTGTGGCAGGTACACATGGTGTCGCTTGGGATGCGGTGGAATTACCAAGCCAATTCATGGAATTTTGGACTTGGGATCAGGACAGTTTAGATATGCTGAGTGCGCACATTGATACGCAAGCGACACTACCTGAACACTTGCTCAAAGCGCTGTTAGATGCACGTTTCTTCCAATCAGGTATGCAAAGCCTACGTCAAATTGAATTTGCCCTATTTGACTTAAGTATTCACCGCAGCAACCCTGCATTAACCGCTGAACAGATTCAAGCCACCCTAAATGACATTCGCCAGAATTATGCCGTTGTGCCGACCACAAGCTATAACCGTTTCCAGCACAGCTTTAGCCATATTTTCACAGGCGGCTATGCAGCAGGTTATTATTCGTACAAATGGGCAGAGGTTTTGGCCAGTGATGCCTTTGATCGTTTTGAAAATGAAGGACTGTTTAATACCGAAACGGGTAAGCAGTTTAGACAGTTTATTCTAGCAGTTGGCGGAAAAGATTCAGCACTTGATGCATTTATCAATTTCCGCGGACGCGAGCCAAAAATAGACGCACTATTACGTCATCAAGGTTGGACGAACACGGTGAAAAACGCTTAAACTAAGAACTTTAGATGAAGTTAGGGGAGTCATGATGACCATTAAACGTCGTTTCATTGCAGGCGCAAAATGTCCAAAATGTCAGGCGATGGATCGGGTTGTCATGCTCACCGCTGACGAAGCTGAATGGATCGAATGTATCGAGTGTGATTATACGGAAAACCGTCCAACACATATTGATGAACCTGAAATCCCAGAGGTTTCAGATGAAATTGGGGTGATCCAGTTTAAGCCGCGTCAGTCAAAGTAAAACAATAAGGTTCAACAACGCATGACTGAAGATCAACGACATAACCCTAAGCTTTTATGGGCGATTACGGGTGGGTTAATTATTGTCATTATTGCCGTATTTATCTTTCAATGGATGGGCGATAGCGACAATACTGCGCCTATAGAAACTGCCCCAACTACGGCGTCTGTAGCGAAAGCTGTACCTGCTGAAGCAACGCCATTGCAAGAATATGAAGCAGCACCAAAACAGTTGGTCACAGAAGATTTACTCAAAGCACCTATATCTGAGAATGCAGCGCTTGCCAAAGAAGAAGTGGCTAAATTAGATGACATTCAAAATCAGCTGAATGATCAACGTGCCTTATTAAAACAGCAACATAACGATGCCGATGAATTGATTAAACTGAAAGAAGAACAAATCAAAATACTGGAAGCCCAACTGGCACAGTAAGCCTCCTCTGCTTCACATCAGTCGTTTTAAAGTGCGATAAATGGTCAGTATTGTTGCCAATTTAAGCTAGAATAGCCAGAGGTTATTCTGGCTTTATTTGTATGACATCTTCTGGTTCTGCCCAACAAAATTTGCTCAAAGCAATTATGCTGTTGACCTGCTCTGCCTTTCTGTTTTCACTCATGGGAGTGTGCGTTCGTTACGCATCAGAAACGGTAGATAATGCCACAGTGGTATTTTTCCGTAATTTTATTGGTTTGTTTATTTTTATCCCGTTCATTTTCAATAAAGGCTTGGGCTTTTTTAAAACTGAAAAGTTATGGATGCACACTTGGCGTTCGGTGGTCGGCTTAACCGCCATGTATGGTTTTTTCTACGCGATTGCCAATCTAAAACTGTCCAATGCGATGGTCTTTACCTATTCATCGCCTATTTTTATTCCCTTAATTGCATGGCTATTCCTTAAAGAAAAAATCACCAAACCGATGCTATTGGCTGCGTTCATTGGTTTATTTGGCGTGTTATTTGTCGCCAAACCCGATGCAGGTATGTTTAATAGCATGTCCGCAATTGGACTCAGTGCCAGTTTTTTAGCAGCGATGGCTTTTGTCACGGTACGCGCCCTGACTCAAACCGAACCGCCTGAACGCATTGTGTTTTATTTTTGCATGATTGGGACACTCATTTCTGTTGTACCGATGTTCTGGTCATGGCGTCCTTACAACTTAAAAGAATTGAGTTTTTTAATTGGTGCAGGATTGCTGGCCAATATCAGTCAGATCTTTATGTCCAATGCCTACCGTCTTGCCCCTGCTGGGCAAATTGGCCCTGTCAATTACATTGCGATTATTTTTGCAGGGATTTGGGGCTTTAGCTTTTGGCATGAAACGCCAGACTTATTTAGTTTAATTGGCTTTGCCCTAATTTTGCTTGCCATTATTTTGTGCAGTCCACTGTTACAAAAACACCTGAATCACCACTCACCACATTCTTAATGCTGTTTTTGTATTCCCTACACATCAGCCTCATAAACCTTATAAAAAAATACCCCGTAGCGAACTACAGGGTGTTGTTAAACAATAAGATGACTGTGATTGAGTATGCTTATTCATACCAACCGAATAGCTTAAACACATACGGTACATAGGCAATAATCAACATCGCAGGCAGCATCACAATCACAGGTAAAACCCAACGCTCAAAGCGATAATAGAACGGTTTATGACGAACTTCCGCATCGGCTGCAGCGACTTCTTCATCACCAATTGACTGCCTTGCCAATAAGTGATTCAGCGCTACAGGTGGCGTCACATAGCCCAATTCAAAGCCGATGAGGGTAATCATCCAGAAATGCACAGGATGAATTCCATATTGATACGCCACAGGTGCAACCGTTGCCGAAATTAGAATCACCGCACCGAATGGATCCATAATCATGCCCACAAAAATCATCAGGGCAACAATCAGGCTAATCACAATAAAGATGCTGCTAATATCAGTTGGGAAAGCATCCATAATTTCAATGCGTTCTAAATATCCCCCTACGCTCACCGACAGCGCCATCAAAATGACCAAAGCACCAATGTGTCCCACCGTTTCACTGGTAGATAGATGTAATGCTTTAAAGAATCCATATTGACGCAATGGTGAATCTGGCGCAGTCAGTAATGAACGCTCCGCTGTATTTGCGGTCTGTGATGCTGCGGGCTGCGTATCTAAGGTCTGATCCCACTGCCCCATTGGTGGAATCGGTGCAGGTTCGTGACGTAATTTATCAAACAACACCATCATCAAAAGAATCACAGGCATCATCACAGGTGCTGTAAATTCATTCATATTGGTGTCGAGAGCATATTTATAGAAAGCCCAAATCAACACAAAAATAATGATATACGGCAGAACTGGGCCTAAAGCACGGAACGACAATGGTGCAGCAACACTTGGCGCAGCAATACGGAATTTACTCTCGGCAAAGAACAGCGAAATGATCAAGAATAAAGTTGAGGTTAATAAGAAGACATACAAGCCATAGTGATACAGCATGTCCGTTGTGACTTCTTTATTCAGCGATGCCACCACAACAATCAATAGGCATGGACGAAGCACGACCCCCATTGAACCCGACATAGCTGTTGCCGCCAGTGCAAACTGACGTCGTCCACCCGCATTCCAAACTTCTTTATAAATGATCGCACCTGCGGCAATGACAAAAATCCCCGATGCACCGGTATAAGCCGTCGGCAATGCCGCAGCAATCAAAATCAGCCAGGTTAAAGTTTCAGGTGCCAAATTCCACGGACGCAGAATATTCAGGAACAAATCCACAATTCGGGTTTGTTTGAGCAACATCCCCGCCCAAATAAACAATGCCAAGTTCAGGAAAATACTGGAGAATTCGACCAGTTGCCCTAGGTAAATCCCTTGCCCCATTGGATAATCCATCAGGAAGGTAAAAGAGAAACCCGTACTAATTGCCATATAGGCATACAAAGGTACGCTCAGGAAAGCAAGACCTAAACTACCGCCTTCACGGGTCGGTGCAGGTGGCTTAATAAGCTGGAATAAACTAATTAAAGTCAGAGTTGCAAACAGAATCATCCACATCCAGTAAATGATTTGCGTTTCACCACTCATCGGTACGCCTGAATTGAGTACTGAACGATATTGACTGATACTTGACGAGGTTAAGAAACCATTCGCCACCACCATTAAGGTCGAATACACCTTGAAGTCAATTTTGGTCGCAGGGCCACGTAAACCAATGTGATGGGTCTTTAAAGTGGCACTAATTGCAGCAAAGACCACCATCAACACCAATAAAATGGCACGGTTTTCAGTACCAAATTTAAAAATGCCAAAGAAAGAGGTTTCAATGGTTCGATACATTTTCAAGCTTGGATGAGCTTGAATATGCTGAATCGCCTGATCATGAAATTGAAATTTTTCTTCACAAATTTGTTTGGCTGCCAAAATTGAAGCCCGGACATCTGACTCAGAGGCGGTGCCAAAAATATCGGCAAACTCATCAGCAGCATTGGCTTGCATTTGGGCATGTACTTGCGCATCGACATCGGGGTTGCGTTCACAGTCAGGTGCAGTGGGTTCGGCACGTAAAAATGAATATTGCATACCTGTTGCAGGGTCACCATATAGGCGTTCACCCATGCGCAACAACTGACCATGTACCATTTCACCTGTACCAATAATGAGGGTCAGTAACAACAAGATCAAAATAACGAATGTAGAAATCCATTCTGTCCATATATGTCTGAGCAAAGCCAAGCCAGACCTGCGTTGTCCGTTATTGTGCATATATTTTCCTGTTTTTATTCTGCGCAGAAACCGAGACTCTCGAATTTCTGTCTATCCTTATTCAACGGAATGTCCATCTTCCATTGAGCATTTTTGTATTCAGTTTAAATGTGCATGAGCGTCGTTATTTTTAAAATGACAATATAGATTTTCTTTTAAGAAAAAATGGTCAATTGTGAGATTTTATGTGAGCCCTTTTTGCCATCATTTTGATGTAATTTTAATGCGGATCAATGCAATAGGCCCAAATAATATAAGCCAGTGCAAAAATTACTCCCCAAATCACCCCCAATAAATGTGCCTCAACTAATACAGGACTCCCGATTAATTCTGCTGTACCCAAACTGCCCACGGTATTTTCCCAAATCAGTTTAGATAAAATAAGCAGCAAGACCAATGTGGCAAAGCCACGTTCTTTTTTATAAAGCAAATGCACACATGCCACCGCCACATAAGCACCATGCAACACCCCAGAAAGTCCTGCATAGGCATCAATATCGGCAAGGAAGTAATAGAAACTCAGACTAATCGCTGGCGGTAGTACCAACAAAAGCGCCACAAAGTGCCATACTTTGGCATGCGGAAAAATAAAAGGTAAACAGGCAAACGCGATCATATTGAGTAAATAATGAATCCAGCCCACATGCACCCAATGCCCTGTCCATAAGCGCCAAAATTCATCCAATAAATGTGTAGACCAATAAATAAAATGCTCTGCAAAAATCTGCAAACATGCCGAAACCGACATACATGCCGCAATAAACACAATTTTTCGACTGAGAAATTGAGATGAATATTGCATAGGCGCTTGCATCCTCCAAATTATTCTTGTTATGTGCTTCGGCAAACGGATTGCCCAATCCTAAAACTTCTTGTCTATATTGAATTGGGCAATCTTGATATTTTTACAATTGAGCTGCCGTATCCTCATTAAATAAATCATCTAATTCAGATGAATCATCTTGTTCATCCCAGAAACGTTGCTGATCACCAGTACGCACACCTGTATGTTCAGTCCAGTAACGGTCTGAAATTCCTTGTACCATGCTTCCTGCCATGGCATCAATCAATTTAAATTGTGGATTTACAGGTTTTTCGTCACTGCGTGCATTAGAAAAGGCTTTGAGTGCATCGCGGATTTTGGCATCTTCACCACTGGCTTGGGCAGCAACCGCATATAAAGCGTGTGATAAACGCACCCCTTTATTTTCACCAATTTGCATCGACTGCTTTAAGGTTTGATACGGATCAGGTTTGCCATCTCCCGCACCTGGAAGCAAAGTCCAAATTACGGCACGTGTAGCCTCTGGTGCGCCCCAGAATTTTTCATTGTTTAAACAGGTCATACCACGTTCAACAATCGCGGCAATATCTTTAGGCACATGCACTGCCCCGCCTGAATTAATATCATTGGTCATGGCTTGCAAGCCACTCAACATCCCCAACATATACACAGTTTGATCAATATCACTGTTCATTTTTGGACAACCTTCGCCCAAAGGTTTCCGATATTTCTTTTCCCAACGATGCTGAAACAATTGATAGCCTGTGTATTGGCGCTGTGCCGCCAAAGCCGCCCAACGTTTTTGCTGAATCCGCGCATCTTGCGCTTCGCCCACTTGCCCTGCTTTTGCTGCACGTAAATAACGCAATTCAGCATCCAAAGCTTTTTCTTCGGCACAAATACCCGCAGCCGAATACATTAGTACCGCAACACGGGTTGGGTCTGCGCCCATATCTTTAGTCGCCATAATGGCAGGGGTTAAGGAATTACCAGAATTACACACCATTTCAGCATCTTCCATCGCTAAAATTGGCGGCACAAGATGTTTTTCAGTAAATCCAAGTGCGACATTGGCACCTGTTTTGATCACTTGTGAACAACCTGATAATAATAAACTTGTGATTGCAAATACGGCCACACCCTGGCCTATTTTTTGGACTTGCGACATTTTCCTGTCCTCTATAATTGTGTTTATGTCCATTGCAACAAACATAGCAGAAGCAATATCTGAATAAAAGCGTCTACTTGCTGCTTCAGATGGATAACTTTGCCATGTTTTAAAGTGACTAAAATTGACTGAAATCTGTCATCCGACAAAATTTAGGCAAAAAAAAGTAGCATTGCGACGGTTCAGCACATGCTACTTATTAACTGATGCCCAATTCGGGCTTATCTTAAAAAATCTTTCGACTAAATTTAAATCTGCACATTTCAGGAATCTGATTTGTATTGATCTACACTTGTCTGGAATGAATATAACTGAAAATAGGGATATGTGTAATCTTTTATGCCAATATAAAATGACTGATCAGGACACGAAAAATAGATGATAACTTTATCTTTATGATACTTATAGTTTTTTATTATTATAAAAATATACAGCTGTCTGTAAATTAGAGCATTTTCGCCAATACTTTTAGAGCCTTCCATTCCGCCTTGGAAACCTGATCACACCAAATCACCAGAGGTTTAAAGGCTTGCTGAAATTCCATGACGATATAAATTTGATGATCTATCACTTGACGCAGTTGCACACGCTGAATTTCAATTTGGCGAGCTGTGCTTTTAATCTGTTGTGATACTACACGAGGCGCGAGATAGGAAATTGACCATTCACGGTCATCTAATTGATCTAAACCAACAATTCGGTTTGCACGAACAAATTTAAAATATGTCCAGCCCATAATGACAATACATACAACGCTAAGCCATGGCTTTAACACTTGTAGTAAAAGCCAAACGATGAGTAGAGCGATCATCAGCTGAAACACTATTGCGATGACACTAGGTTTCAGCTGAAACTGCTGCTTAGCCATGCACATAATGCTTTAGTTTACGGATAAAATCTTTCAACTCAGGACGTGGTGGCTCAGACACTTCCATAAACCAATCCAATAAATCTGGGTCTTCCTGCTCAACCAAATCGGCAAACATTTGTTTTTCTTCCGCACTGGCAGTCAAATAATGATTTTTCACATACGGGTCAAAATAGACATCAATTTCCTTTAAACCACGACGGGCACGGTAAATCACTTTGCGTTCTTCTAAGCTGATGTCATCACTCATGCGGTTTCCCCATTAAAATTAAACTCAGGCTAGTTTAACCGACCCCTTTTAAAGTTTCGATGACTTTTATGCAGCATTGACCAAAAGCATCATCTTTCATTTGCAATTGAAACTTTTGCACCTTGTTGCCCCCTATAAATTCTTCTAAGGTGAATTCAAAATAACAACATCAGGAAGATAAAACCATGCAATCTGCCGCAATTCGCCCCATTGCCAATATGTTACCGCGCACCTTATTCAGCGCTGAACACGATAGTTTTCGTGATTTGGTACGAAAATTCTATTTGCAGGAAGTCATCCCCCATACTGAAAAGTTTGAAGCGCAGCAGCATGTAGATCGTGAGCTATGGCGTAAAGCAGGTGCTTTGGGTTTGCTGTGTAGCACCATGCCTGAAGAATATGCAGGTTCAGGGGTAGACCGCTTATACAGCATGATTTTGATTGAAGAACAAGCCTATGCAGGTGACAGTGCTACCGGTTTTTCACTGCATTCAGATATTGTCGCCAATTACATTAATAACTTTGGCACAACTGAACAAAAACAACACTGGTTACCCCGCATGGCCACAGGCGAAGTGATAACCGCGATTGCCATGACCGAACCCGGTACAGGTTCAGACTTACAAGCTGTGCGTACCTCTGCGGTATTGGATGGCGATGAATACGTGATTAATGGTTCTAAAATTTTTATTACCAACGGCTATTTGTGCGACATGGCGATTGTGGTATGTAAAACAGCGAACACAGACAAAGGTTCAGCCAATCTGTCTTTAATATTGGTAGAAGCAGACCGTGCGGGATTTAGCAAAGGCAAACCACTGAATAAAATTGGTATGAAAGGTCAGGACACTTGCGAATTATTTTTTGATAATGTCCGCGTGCCTCGCAGCAATTTATTGGGTGCAGAAGGCATGGGCTTTATCATGCTGATGAAAGAACTGGCTTGGGAACGCTTAATTGTCGCGATTATTTGCCAAGCAGGTGCAGAAGCTGCTTTTGCACATACACTGCAATATACTCAGCAACGTCAAGCCTTTGGCAAAAGTATTCATAGCTTTCAAAATACGCGCTTTAAACTGGCAGAATTACGCACCGAAATTGATTTCTGTCGTGCTTTTTTAGATCAATGTATGCAGTTACAACTTCAAGATCAGCTCAGTGTTGAAGCTGCAGCGGCCGCCAAATATAAAATTTCAGAGATGTACTCCAAAGTGGTGGATGAATGTCTACAACTGCATGGTGGTTATGGCTATATGCTTGAGTATCCAATTGCACGTGCTTACTTAGACAATCGGGCCAATCGTATTTATGCAGGCACCAATGAAATTATGAAAGAGCTGATTTCACGTTCTTTATAAAATTTCCACCTCAACATAAAAATGGCGCAAGCAATTTTAAATTTCTTGTGCCATATTATTTTTGCACCCAACGATTTAAGACACTAATTTAGGTTTACGCTGCTGTGCAGGCACAGCTTGTTTGAATTTTAAAATACCATCTTCAAAACTTGCTTGTTTTAAAGTTTTGCGATCTTCTAAGTAATTGTTGGTCACTCGCCATGGCGCATGTTTGCCTTGCTTTGGCATCACATCAGCAGCACGCGCGATATAGCCCGAACTCAAACTGCCCATCACCGTATCTTCCAATAACTCTGTTTGGTCACCTTGAGGAATTACCTCGTCATAACCTTGTCGATCCATATAATTGAGCAAACGACAAATATAATCCGCAGCCACATCCACTTTAAGCGTCCAAGAGGCATTAATATAGCCAATAATCATCGCCATATTCGGTACATCGCTGATCATCACACCTTGATATAGCATGTGCTTCGAGGTGTCTAAAGGCACACCATCAATTGTGGCTTGAATACCGCCTAGAATCTGAATATTCAAACCTGTCGCAGACACAATAATATCGGCATCCAAATGTTTACCCGATTTTAATTGCACACCTGTTTCAGTAAAACTTGCAATTTGATTGGTTTCAATCGAGGCATGCCCTTCGCGTAAAATCTTAAATAAATCACCATCAGGCACAACACATAAACGCTGATCCCACGGATTATAATGTGGCGTGAAATGCTTCATATCTACCTTGCCCTTGAGCTGCATTTGGATAGATTTCAGCAACAAAGTCCGCAGTAATTTCGGCTGTTTTTGTGCTAAAGCATAAATGGCGCGTTGCATGCCAATATTACGTGCGCGCGTGATTTTGTAAGCAACATCTTCAGGCAAAACTTTACGCATTTGCTGATAAACAAAATCCATTGCAGGCACTGAAGCAATATATGTCGGTGAGCGTTGCAGCATGGTGACATGCGCTGCACCACCTTTCGACATGGCAGGGACTAAGGTAATCGCAGTTGCACCACTGCCAATAATTAACACCTTTTTACCACGATAATCTAAATTTTCAGGCCAATGCTGAGGGTGGATAAATGTGCCTTTAAACGCCTGCTGATTCGGAAAGTCAGGCTGAAAACCTTGATCGTAATTGTAATAGCCTGTGCAGCCTAAAACAAAATTAGCCACCCAAGTTTCAATCTGTTGTGCTGCATTTTCTATGCGTAACGTCCACTTACGTGTTTGAGAATCATAATTGGCAGATAGTACACGATGCTGAAAATGAATTTTTGAATGTAAGGCTTTTTCTTGAATGACTTCTGCTAAATAACCTTTGATAGATGCGCCATCGGCTAGTACATTGGTTTTCTTCCAAGGCTTAAAATTATAACCAAAGGTCGACATATCCGAATCTGAACGAATGCCCGGATATTGGAATAAATCCCAAGTGCCACCAAAACTTTGACGACGCTCAATAATTTCAAAAGAACGCTGTGGGCAGTTTTGACTTAAATGTGCTGCTACACCAATGCCCGAAATCCCTGCCCCAATAATTAATATATCAACCTGCTTATCCATGTTTT
The DNA here is from genome assembly GCF_013391485.1 of Acinetobacter sp. SwsAc5. Lineage (NCBI taxonomy): Bacteria > Pseudomonadati > Pseudomonadota > Gammaproteobacteria > Moraxellales > Moraxellaceae > Acinetobacter > Acinetobacter sp. SwsAc5. Next base: position 99,091 of record NZ_JACAXD010000009.1, on the reverse strand, counting down.
ATTGTCCAGCTTGAATGATGTTTTTTATTAAAGCATAAATTTGACAATACACAATGTCAAGTTTAGCAAAAGTTACTAAAATTTATATCAATTCGGGACAATTTGATCATTTTTGAGATCAACTTATTTTTTTCATAAAAAAAGACCGGTAAAACCGGTCTTTTTCTGAACAACGTGCGTTATTCTTGGCGAAATTATTTAACTTCGCGATCTACAAGCTCAACGTAAGCCATCGGTGCAGCATCACCCGCACGGAAGCCCGCTTTAAGAACACGTAGATAACCGCCGTTACGCTCTTTGTAACGAGGGCCAAGAACGGTAAATAATTTACCAACAGTTGCTGCTGAACGAGTACGAGCAAACGCTAAACGACGGTTTGCTACTGTATCGTTTTTAGCTAAAGTGATTAAAGGCTCAGCAACACGACGTAATTCTTTTGCTTTAGGAACAGTTGTTTTGATTAACTCGTGTTCGAACAAAGAATTAGCCAAGTTTTGGAACATCGCTTTGCGATGGCTGCTTGTACGGCCTAATTTCACACCACTATTACGATGACGCATGGTGATAGTCCTACTTAATTAACGGCTACGATAGGCGAAACGATCGTCCATACGGAGACTAGCCGGTGGCCAGTTCTCTAAACGCATGCCGAGCTGTAAGCCTTTAGAAGCCAGAACATCTTTGATCTCTGTAAGCGATTTTTTACCCAAGTTAGGCGTTTTAAGTAGCTCAACTTCAGTACGCTGTACAAGATCACCAATGTAGTAAATATTTTCTGCTTTCAAACAGTTAGCAGAACGAACAGTAAGCTCTAGATCATCTACTGGACGAAGCAAGATTGGGTCAACTTCTTCACGAGGCTCTTGAGCAACAGGAGCTTGATCTTTCTGAAGATCAACAAAAATTGCAATTTGTTGTTGCAAGATTGTTGCCGCTTTGCGGATTGCTTCTTCTGGATCAACTGTACCATTGGTTTCAAGATCAATGATCAACTTGTCAAGGTCAGTACGTTGTTCTACACGCGCATTTTCTACGATGTAAGACACACGTTTAATTGGGCTATAAGAAGCATCTAACTGCAAACGACCTACAGGGCGAGTTTCGCCTTCTGGGAAACGTGAGTCAGATGTTTCATAACCACGACCTTGAGCAACTTTCAGGCGCATTTTTAAATTGCCTGTAGCACTTAAAGTGCCGATCAAGTGTTCAGGGTTAACCACTTCAACATTATGCGGTAAACGAAGGTCTGCAGCAGTTACATCGCCTGGACCTTGTTTTTCCAATGTCAAATAAGCTTCATTTTGATCGAACAGCTTAATAGACAATCCTTTCAGGTTCAGCAAGAGCTCGACGATGTCCTGCTGCAAGCCTTCCAAAGTACTGTACTCGTGCTCGACACCTTCAATTTCAACTTCTACCACAGCTGCGCCAGGTAAAGAAGAAAGAAGGATGCGACGTAAAGCATTACCAAGAGTATGACCAAAGCCACGCTCTAATGGTTCTAGAATAACTTTTGCCGAGGTCCCGCTTGCCGCTTCGACCTTGATCGCTTGCGGAGTAAGAAACTCATTTGCAGTACGCGTCATTATTGCTACCTCAAGGATTATTTAGAATACAATTCTACAATCAAGCTTTCGTTGATTTCAGCAGGTAAATCAGAACGATCTGGTGCAGCTTTAAACGTACCTTCAAATTTAGAATGGTCAACTTCCATCCATGAAGGGATACCACGTTGAGCAGCCAATTCAATTGCGTTTTTAATACGTAATTGTTGTTTTGCACCTTCGTGAACTGCAATTACATCACCAGCTTTAACTTGAATAGACGCAATGTTAACACGACGACCATTTAAAGTAATGCTACGGTGAGATACAAGCTGACGAGCTTCTGCACGTGTAGAACCAAAACCCATGCGATAAACAACGTTATCAAGACGGCTTTCGAGCAATTTCAACAAGTTCTCACCTGTTGCGCCTTTCACACGAGCAGCTTCTTTATAGTAGTTACTAAATTGACGCTCTAAAACACCGTACATACGACGTACTTTTTGTTTTTCACGTAATTGTAGTGAGTACTCAGATTGCTTACCACCACGAGCCCCGCCATGTTGGCCAGGAGCTTTAGCGTGTTTTTTAGTTTTGACGTCAAATGGTTTAACGCCAGATTTTAGTTGCAGGTCTGTCCCTTCGCGGCGAGAGAGTTTGCATTTTGGACCAATATAACGAGCCATGAATGTTTCTCCTTACACGCGACGTTTTTTAGGTGGACGGCAACCGTTGTGAGGGATTGGAGTCACATCGGTAATGCTGTTAATTTTATAACCCACTGCACCTAATGCACGAACCGCAGACTCACGACCTGGACCAGGACCTTTAACAAGGACGTCCAAGTTTTTCAAACCGTAATCTAAAGCAGCTTTACCAGCAACTTCAGCAGCTACCTGAGCAGCGAACGGAGTTGATTTACGTGATCCACGGAAGCCTTGTCCACCTGAGGTAGCCCAAGCCAGTGCATTACCTTGACGATCGGTAATGGTCACAATGGTGTTATTAAAAGAAGCGTGAATGTGTGCAACACCTTCAGAGACGGTACGAGTGACCTTCTTGCGTGTGCGAGTATCTTTAGCCATCTTTTAGCTTCCAGAAATCTTATTTCTTAATCGGTTTGCGCGGACCTTTACGGGTACGTGCGTTAGTTTTGGTGCGTTGACCACGGACAGGCAAGCTGCGACGATGACGAAGACCGCGGTAGCAGCCTAAATCCATTAAACGTTTAATGTTCATGGAAATTTCGCGACGTAAGTCACCTTCGGTCGGAACCTTAGCAACTTCTGCACGAATCGCATCAAGCTGAGCGTCATCTAATTCACGGATCTTTGTTGTTGGTGCGATACCAGCAGCAGCTAAGATAGTCTTAGCAGTGTGGCGACCAATACCAAAGATATAAGTGAGAGAGATAACAGCGTGCTTGTTATCCGGAATGTTTACACCGGCAATACGAGCCATTCAATTTTCTCCAAAAAGGCAGTTAAGATAATCAACCGCCCCACAAAAATCTTGAGGGGCGGATAATAACCTAATTAGCCTACTGAAATCAACAGGTCTTAATCAAATTAACCTTGACGCTGCTTATGACGAGGTTCTGCGCTGCAAATTACGCGAATAACCCCATTACGACGGATAACTTTGCAGCTACCACAAATTTTCTTTACAGAAGCTTGTACTTTCATGATGAAACCTCTAAGTGCGCTTATCCCTTAGGATGAGCAGTCGTTTTTCTCATTAACGTTTGATTATCGTACTGGTGCGAGGTGAGATGTGCTTGAAGCTGAGCCATAAAGTCCATCACAACCACTACAACGATTAATAATGATGTACCACCTAAGCTAAATGGAATTCCAAATGAGCTTTGTAGAATCATCGGCATTAAGCAGACTACAGTGATGTAAATCGCGCCAATAAAGGTCAAACGACTGAGAATATGATCTAAGTAACGAGCAGTTTGCTCACCTGGGCGAATACCAGGCACATAAGCTCCGCTGCGTTTCAAGTTTTCCGAAACTTCTTTAGGGCTGAAAACCAGCGCAGTGTAGAAGTAACAGAAAAAGATAATTAACGCACCAAAGAGCACCAAATACAACGGTTGTCCAGGCGACAATACCAATGCCAAGTCTTGTAGACTACGCTTGATTAATCCAGCATTAGGGTCCGCACTGCCGACCCATTGACCTAAGCTCGCTGGGAACAAAAGCAATGAACTGGCAAAAATTGCTGGAATCACACCTGCCATATTAATTTTTAATGGCAAATGCGTTTGCTGAGCAGTAAATACACGACGACCTTGTTGTTTTTGGGCATAGTTTACTGGAATACGACGCTGCGCCTTCTCAATAAACACAATTGCTGCAAGTACACCCAAAGACAATAAACCAAAAATTGCCAAACCAATCAGGCTTGACTGGCCACTATCAATAGATGTGAAGGATTGCATAATTAAATTAGGCAAGCCTGCAACAATACCTGCGAAAATGATCATGGAAATACCATTACCCACTCCGCGTTCGGTAATTTGTTCACCCAACCACATTAGGAACATTGTGCCTGCAACCAAAGAGGTAACAGCTGGAACGTAAAAAGCCAGACCTGACGTTAAGGTAATACCTTGACCAATCAGACCTGCACACATCCCAATCGCTTGCACAAGTGCAAGAAACAATGTGCCTTGGCGCGTATATTGATTAATTTTGCGTTTGCCTTGCTCGCCTTCTTTTTTCAAAGCTTCAAGCGAAGGAACCACGGTAGACATCAACTGTACGATAATCGAAGCAGAAATGTATGGCATGATCCCTAAAGCAAGAATCGACATCCGCTCTAATGCACCACCCGAAAACATGTTAAACAAACCAAGGATTGTACCTTGGTTTGCATTAAACAATTGTTCAAGTGCGGCATTATTAATGCCTGGTACTGGAATATGCGCTCCTAGTCGAAATACCAACAACGCACCAATGAGAAACATCATTCGGCGTATAATTTCACGGTATTTCACGTGAAATGGTTGGCCTTTCATCATGTGAACATGACCTGAAGAACTAGGAGACATAGACACTGGGGATTACTCCTCGACTTTACCGCCAGCCGCTTCAACAGCAGCTTTAGCGCCTTTAGTCACAGCAACACCTTGAATAGTGAATGCGCGAGTAATTTCACCAGAAAGTACGATACGAGCACGAGCCATATCTTTACGTACAACGTTCGCTGCTTTTAAAGTTTCAAGGCTAACGATGTCGCCTTCCACTTTAGCAAGCTCAGATAAACGTACTTCAGCAGTTTTCAAAGCGATTTGGCTAGTGAAACCGAATTTAGGTAAACGACGATATAACGCAGTTTGACCACCTTCGAATCCAGGACGTGTACCACCGCTCTTACGTGAGTTTTGACCTTTGATACCACGACCACCAGTCTTACCAACGCCAGAACCGATACCACGGCCTAAACGACGGGCTTCACGCTTAGCACCTTCTGCAGGTGCAAGTTCATTTAAACGCAGAGTCATGGCTTATTCCTCTACACTAACCATATAGTAGACTTGGTTGATCATACCACGGTTAGAAGGCGTATCTTGCACTTCTACAGTATGACCAATACGACGCAGACCTAAACCTTTAAGGCTAAGCTTGTGATTTTTCAAGCGGTGCGATGCAGATTTAGTCTGGGTAACTTTAATCGTTTTCATGATTGATTACCCTTGAATTTGTTCTACTGAAAGACCACGTTTCGCAGCAACCTTTTCAGGAGTTGTCATGTCACGCAAACCGTTGAAAGTTGCGTTCACTACGTTTGCAGCGTTAGTAGAACCACGGCATTTAGTCAATACGTTACGTACACCTGCAGCTTCTAAAACTGCACGCATAGAACCACCCGCAATTACACCAGTACCTTCAGATGCTGGCTGCATGTAAACACGGCTTGCACCATGACGCGCATGAATCGGGTGTTGTAAAGTACCATCTGCCAATTCGATAGTGATCATGTTACGACGTGCAGCTTCAAGTGCTTTAGAAATAGCAGCTGGAACTTCACGTGCTTTACCACGACCAAAACCTACGCGACCATTACCATCACCCACAACAGTTAATGCTGTGAAAGAGAAGATACGACCACCTTTAACAACTTTGGCTACGCGATCAACGGCAACCAGCTTTTCAACAAGACCTTCGTTTTGTTCAACTTTAGCCATGATTAGAACTCCAAGCCGTTTTCACGAGCAGCATCAGCCAAGGCTTTGATACGACCATGATATTTAAAACCAGAACGGTCAAACGCAACTTTAGTTACGCCAGCTGCTTTCGCGCGTTCTGCGATTAAAGCACCTACTTTTTGAGCTGCTTCAACGTTACCAGTTGTACCAGCACGTAAAGTAGCATCTAAAGTTGAAGCTTGCGCTAAAACTTTGCCACCATCTGCTGAAATAACTTGAGCATAGATGTGACGCGGCGTGCGGTTTACACACAAACGAGTCGCACCCAATGCACGGATGTGCAAGCGTGTGCTTTTCGCACGACGCAAACGGGATTGTTTCTTTTCGTTCATAAGAACCTCGCGCCTTATTTCTTCTTAGCTTCTTTACGAAGAACAACTTCATCCGAATAACGAACACCTTTACCTTTATATGGCTCTGGTGGACGGTATCCACGGATATCCGCAGCAACTTGACCTAAAGCTGCTTTGTCAGCAGATTTAAGGATAATTTCAGTTGCAGTTGGAGTTTCTGCAGTTACACCTTCAGGAAGGGTGTAATCGATTGGGTGTGAAAAACCAAGGTTAAGGTTAACAACATTACCTTTTACCGCAGCTTTATAACCAACACCAATCAATTGTAACTTACGTTCGAAGCCTTCGCTCACACCTTTTACAAGATTGTTAAGCACAGCGCGAGCAGTACCAGCTTGCATCCAAGCGTCTTTCGACTCAGCTTTAGGAGCAATAGCTAAAATACCGTCTTCCTGTTTTAGCTCGACCAGCGCATGCAGGTTGAAAGACAATGTACCTTTGCTGCCTTTCACTTCGACCTGCCGGCCGTTCTGAGTAACTGTAACACCGTTAGGTACAGTTACTGGGGCTTTAGCCACACGAGACATGAGGAATCACCTATTATTAAGAAACAAAAGCAATAACTTCACCACCGATACCTGCAGCACGTGCAGCGCGATCAGTCATGATGCCTTTGCTTGTAGAAACGATTGCAATACCTAAACCTTGCTTAACGCTTGGAAGTGCATCTTTACCGCGATACTGACGTAGACCTGGACGGCTTACGCGTTTCACAGTTTCGATAACTGGTTTGCCTTCATAGTATTTTAAAGTAATCGTTAATGTAGGTTTGCCTTCGTTGTCAGCCACTTCTACATTTGCGATATAACCTTCTTGTTGAAGTACGTTTGCAATAGCAACCTTCAACTTAGAATTAGGCATAGAAACAGTTTGTTTCTTTGCCATTTGAGCGTTACGAACACGCGTTAGCATGTCGGCAACGGTATCTTGCATACTCATTTATAGTGCTCCTTACCAGCTTGCCTTAACAACGCCCGGTACATCACCTTGCATTACTGTGTCACGTAATTTGTTACGGCTTAAACCGAACTTACGGAAGTAACCATGAGGACGACCAGTTAAACCACAACGGTTACGAAGACGTACTGGAGACGCATTACGTGGTAATGCTTGTAATTTCATCATCGCTTCGAAACGCTCTTCGTCGCTTGCATTTACGTTTGCAATCGTTGCTTTTAATTCAGCACGTTTTGCAGCGTATTTAGCAACAGTAGCTTCGCGTTTCAATTCGCGATTAATCATACCTTTCTTAGCCATATCGACCTCTTATTTGAACGGGAAGCCGAATGCACGCATAAGCGCACGGCCTTCGTCATCGGTGCGAGCAGTCGTAGTAATGGTGATGTCCATACCACGAATTTGATCAATCTTATCGAAATCGATTTCAGGGAACATGATTTGTTCCTTGAGACCCATAGAGTAGTTACCACGACCATCAAATGATTTCGAAGAGAAACCACGGAAGTCACGGATACGAGGGATCGCGATAGAGATCAAACGGTCTAAGAATTCGTACATACGTTCGCCGCGTAAAGTAACTTTACAACCAATCGGCCAACCATCACGGATTTTAAAACCAGCGATTGATTTACGAGCTAATGTTAAAACTGGTTTTTGACCAGCAATAGCTTGCATATCAGAAAGAGCGCCATCTAACAATTTCTTGTCAGCAGCTGCAGCACCAACACCCATGTTGATGGTAATTTTAGTGATGCGAGGGATCTCCATCACATTCTTAACGCCCAATTGTTCTTGTAATTGAGCCTTAAGTTCGTCGTTGTAACGTGTTTTAAGTCTGGCCATTGCCTATTTCAACCTATTACTTCGCCACCGCCACTGATTCACCATTCGATTTATAAACGCGAGTTTTCACGCCATCAATCGTTTGGTAACCAACACGGTCAGCCTTTTGGGTTGTAGCATTAAAAATTGCCACGTTTGAGATATGAAGCGAAGCTTCCTGCGTTACGATACCGCCTTCAGCGCCCGTAGCACGGTTTGGCTTCTGGTGCTTCTTAACCAAGTTAAGACCTTCGACCTTAACACGGTCATTAGAAACTGACAGAACAGTACCCTGTTTGCCTTTTTCTTTACCTGCGATCACAATTACTTGATCGCCTTTTTTAATCTTAGCCATGATTGCCTCTTATAGAACTTCAGGAGCCAATGAAATGATTTTCATGAACTGTTCAGTACGAAGTTCACGAGTCACTGGTCCGAAAATACGAGTTGCAATCGGTGCTTTGTTGTTATTCAAAATAACAGCAGCGTTATCATCAAAACGGATCACAGAACCGTCTGGACGACGAATACCGAACTTTGTACGTACAACAACAGCATTCATCACGTCACCTTTTTTAACACGTGCGCGTGGAATAGCTTCTTTTACAGTAACTTTAATAATGTCGCCAACAGAAGCATAACGACGATGTGAACCACCTAGTACTTTAATACATTGTACGCGGCGAGCACCACTGTTGTCAGCTACGTCAAGCATCGTTTCGGTTTGAATCATTGCCCTACTCCAAAACCGAGCATCACCGGTCACAATTTCGAAAGGATCAAAGAGTACTCGAAATTGACCGATGATGCAACAAGAACGTTAATTACTCAGCAGCAGCTTCAACAACTTCAACTAAAGTCCATGACTTAGTTTTAGACATTGGGCGGCTTTCTTTGATGGTTACAACATCACCAATCTTGGCGGTATTGTTCTCATCATGAGCGTGTAATTTGGTTGAACGGCGAATCAATTTGCCATACAACGGGTGTTGAACTTGGCGTTCAATAAGGACAACAATAGATTTTTCCATTTTGTCGCTTACAACTTTGCCAGTTAACGTGCGGACTGTATTTTGACTCATTGCCCGTTCCCCTGTTTTTCGGTAAGGAGGGTCTTGATGCGTGCAATAGTTTTACGAGTAAGCGCAACTTCATGCGATTTACCCAATTGACCAGTTGCTTTCGCCATACGAAGACGGAATTGGTTAAGCTGTTGCTCATCAAGCAAAGCTGTCAACTCTTCTACCGACTTTTCACGTAGATCTTTAGTTTTCATTACATTACCGTCCGAGTCACGATAGTGGTTTTAAACGGAAGTTTAGCAGCAGCAAGCGTAAATGCTTCACGTGCCAATTCTTCGTTCACACCATCAATTTCGTACAAGACTTTACCTGGTTTGATTTGACAAACCCAATATTCCACAGAACCTTTACCTTTACCCATACGCACTTCAAGAGGCTTAGAAGTAATTGGTTTGTCTGGGAATACACGGATAAAGATCTTACCACCACGCTTAATACGACGGCTGATTGTACGACGTGCCGCTTCAATTTGACGCGCAGTCATTTGACCACGTTCAACTGATTTAAGAGCGATAGTACCGAAAGATACTGAGCTACCACGGTGCGCTAAGCCAGTGTTACGGCCTTTTTGCACCTTACGGAATTTAGTACGTTTAGGTTGCAACATGGATTATTCTCCTTTTTCAGCAGAACGATCATTGCGACGACCACGACGCTCTTGACCTTCACCACGACCGCGACTGCGTTTAGCTGGACGTTCTTCAGCAGGTGCTGGGTTCATGACTTGTTTCATGCCACCCAAGATTTCACCACGGAATACCCAAACTTTAACGCCAATCGTACCGTAAGTAGTTTCAGCACGCATAGTTGCATAGTCGATGTCCGCACGAAGTGTATGCAAAGGTACACGACCTTCACGATACCATTCAGTACGTGCAATCTCTGCACCACCTAAACGACCAGAAACTTCAACTTTGATACCTTTAGCACCAGCACGCATAGAGTTCTGTACCGCACGCTTCATAGCACGACGGAACATTACACGCTTTTCTAATTGAGAAGCGATTGCTTCAGCAACTAAACGTGCATCTAAGTCTGGACGGTCAATTTCGTTGATGCTTACTTGCGCAGGAACACCCATAATAGATGTTAATTCGCGTTGTAATTTCTCAATGTCTTCGCCTTTTTTACCGATTACGATACCAGGACGCGCAGTGCTAATTGTTACTTTAGCAGCACCCGTTGGACGTTCGATAAGAATATTGCTTACCATTGCGTTCTTAAGTTTTTTAGTTAAAAACTCACGAACTTGAAGGTCTTTAAGCAAGTATTCAGCGTATTGTTTCGGATTCGCATACCAGTTAGCGTTATGACGTTTCACAACACCTAGGCGGATACCGATTGGATGAACCTTCTGACCCATATCAAACCCCTACCTTAACGGTGATGTGACAAGTACGCTTAGTAATACGATCTGCACGGCCTTTAGCACGTGGCATAATACGTTTAAGGCTCATGCCTTCATCAACGTAAATCGTAGATACTTTAAGGTCGTCTACATCTAAACTGTTATTGTGTTCAGCATTTGCAATTGCAGATTCCAATGCTTTCTTAACTAAAACAGCAGCTTTTTTGTTGCTGAAGTTTAAAATGTTAAGTGCATGCGCAACAGATTTGCCGCGGATAAGATCTGCAACCAAACGTGCTTTTTGTGCCGAGATAGCGGCACCGCGTAATTTAGCAGTTACTTCCATCATAGCACCTATTAACGTTTAGACTTCTTGTCAACACCGTGACCACGATAGGTACGAGTTGGCGCGAATTCACCGAGTTTATGACCAACCATGTGTTCAGAGATAATCACTGGAACATGGTTACGACCATTGTGAACAGAAATTGTTAAACCAACAAAATCTGGGAGGATCATCGAACGACGCGACCAAGTTTTGATCGGCTTACGGTTATTAGCCGCGATTGCCGCTTCAACCTTAGCGAACAAGTGCGCATCGACGAATGGGCCTTTTTTCAGAGAACGAGGCATTGTCAGATTCCTTTACTTGTTACTTAACGCGACGGTCGCGAATAATCATCTTAGTCGTACGCTTGTTGGTACGTGTCTTGTACCCTTTAGCTTTTTGACCCCATGGGCTTACAGGTTGGATACCTTTAGTACGCCCTTCACCACCACCGTGCGGGTGATCAACCGGGTTCATTGCCATACCACGAACGGTAGGACGAACACCACGCCAGCGCGAAGCACCTGCTTTACCAAGTGAACGAAGGTTGCTTTCTGAGTTAGATACTTCACCTAACACAGCGCGACATTCAACGTGCACTTTACGCATTTCGCCTGAACGTAGACGAACGATAGCGTATGAACCGTCACGACCCAACAATTGAACTGATGTACCAGCAGAACGCGCTAATTGAGCACCTTTACCGATTTTAAGTTCGATGTTGTGAAGAGTAGCACCAATTGGCATGTTACGAAGTGGCAAGCAGTTACCTGGACGAATTGGAGCATCGTTACCAGATTGAACTTGATCACCAGCACGTAAACCTTTAGGCGCAATAATATAACGACGTTCACCGTCAGCATACTTCAACAATGCGATGTGTGCAGTACGGTTTGGATCGTATTCAATACGCTCTACAACAGCAGGAATGCCATCTTTGTTACGTTTGAAGTCTACGATACGGTAGTGTTGCTTATGACCACCACCAACGTGACGTGTAGTAATGTGACCGTTGTTGTTACGACCACCAGTACGTTTTTTAGCTTCCACCAACGGCGCATAAGGCGCACCTTTGTGAAGATGGTCGTGAACGACTTTCTCTACAAAGCGACGTCCTGGAGACGTTGGCTTACATTTTTGAATCGGCATAAATTTCGTCCTTATTCCGCTGCGCTTTCAGCGGTATCGCCCAAGTCAGCCATTTCAACATCTTGGCCAGCTTTCAGGGTGACGTATGCTTTTTTAACATCAGAACGGCGTCCCAATGTACGACCAAAGCGCTTAGTCTTACCTTTAGTGATAGTCGTGTTAACTTTAACAACTTCCACACCAAATAATTGCTCAACTGCTTTTTTGATTTCAAGTTTGTTTGCATTTAATGCAACTTTGAATACTTGAACACCAGCAGTTTCGCCTAAAACTTGTGCTTTTTCTGAAAATACAGGTCCTTGTAGGACTTGATATAAACGTTCGTTGTTCATCCGAGTTCTACCTCAATTTTCTTAGCAGCAGCAACAGACATTACAACTTTGTCGAACGCGATCAAGCTAACAGGATCGATTGCAGTAGCATCAACCACATCAACGTGTGGAAGGTTACGCGCTGCAAGATATAGATTCTCATCTACAGCTTCAGTTACGATCAATGCGCGAGTTGCATTCAAGTCGTTAAGTTTTGCAAGCAACTCTTTAGTTTTAGGAGCTTCAACAGCAAACTCTTCAACCAATACAAGACGATCTTGGCGAACAAGTTCAGCTAAGATACATTGCATTGCACCGCGGTACATTTTGCGGTTAACTTTTTGAGACCAATCTTGTGGACGAGCAGCAAAAGTTTTACCACCACCAACCCAGATTGGGCTACGAATAGAACCAGCACGAGCGCGGCCAGTACCTTTTTGACGGAATGGTTTTTTACCACCGCCAGCAACGTCTGCACGTGATTTCTGAGCTTTAGAGCCTTGACGACCACCAGCTAAGTAAGCTGTAACAACTTGGTGTACAAGTGCTTCATTGAATTCACGACCGAACGCAACTTCAGATAACTCAACAGCAGAGCCGGAAACAGTATTTAAATTCACGTTATTTCCCCTCAAGCCTTGATCGTAGGACGTACAGTTACGTCACCACCAGTCGCACCAGGAATCGCACCTTTAACAACAAGAACTGAACGCTCTGTGTCGATAGATACAATTTCAAGACCCTGTACAGTTACGCGTTCAGCACCTAAATGGCCAGCCATTTTTTTGCCTTTGAATACGCGACCAGGAGTCTGGTTTTGACCTGTAGAACCTAGAACACGGTGAGAAACAGAGTTACCGTGAGTAGCGTCTTGAGTACGGAAGTTCCAACGCTTAACACCACCCTGGAAACCCTTACCTTTAGACTGACCAGTTACGTCAACGATCTGACCTACTGTGAACAAATCTACACCGATAGTTCCGCCAACTTCACGACCTTCAAGGTCAGCTTCTGTAGCACGGAATTCTTGAACTAAACGACCAGCAGCAACACCCGCTTTAGCGAAGTGACCTTTCTGAGCGTTAGTTACGCGAGATTCGCGACGTTCACCAGTAGTAACCTGAATTGCTTGATAACCATCTGTTTCAAGCGTTTTGATTTGAGTGATGCGGTTAGGATCAACCTCAATCACTGTAACAGGTACAGAAACACCAGCATCTGTAAAGATACGGGTCATACCGCACTTGCGACCGACTAAACCAATAGCCATGTGCATAAACCTCTAAAAAAGCGGCCTAATTAACTTAGAGTGTTAATTAACCGAAAGCCTTAACCCAATGCAATCTGAACATCAACACCAGCTGCTAGATCTAATTTCATCAACGCATCAACAGTTTTATCTGTAGGTTGAACGATGTCGATCAAACGCTTGTAAGTACGGATTTCATACTGGTCGCGCGCATCTTTGTTTACGTGTGGTGATGTTAAAACGTTGAAGCGTTCGATGCGAGTTGGCATCGGGATTGGACCACAAACTTGTGCGCCAGTACGCTTAGCGGTTTCTACGATTTCTTGAGCAGATTGATCGATCAGACGATGATCAAAAGACTTCAAACGGATACGAATTCTCTGGTTAGACATACCAGTTAACTCCAAGCCAAATATATAAAGAATCACCCTTGACGCATCTCACCCCACTAATTTAAGGCAAGTGTCAAAGGCAGTGAATTATCACTAAGGTCATGATCGATGCCACGACTGTCACGATGTTAACTACTTTCTTCGCAGTTAACCCCCTTGCATAAAGGGTCGCCCATTATAACGATTGTTTAATGCATAAGCAAATCTCTTTTTGGCTTTATTGCTTTATTTTTCACGCTCTGCCGATTTCTCTTTTTAAAATATACGATTAGCACTTTATATATGAGTTAAGCAGCATTCCTATCCAATTATTGAGTGTAAATGTAGGTAATCTGCTTTTTGACCATTTCCTCTACCTTGACAGCGCAAATCATCCTCACCATGACTAACTTTCATTTTTTGTGTTCACTCCACAATCCATGACTTTATTCCCTAAGTTTGCTTTGTACTAAAACATAATCTATTGCACGATTCATTAATTGGTTGCCTGCCTGAAATTGTGCTGCAGACATCTGTTTTAATTCATACGCGGGTTGTACATACATGCCTGAAAATGCAGGTTTCATTTCAGCATTGTCCAAAAACAACTGCAAAGCCCGTGGGGTAATTTCTGGATGGAACTGAAATCCTAGTACGTTTTTCCCAATTTGATACAGTTGATTGGTGCAAGCGGCATTACTGGCAAGTCTTACCGCGCCCTTAGGTAATTCAAAAGTTTCGCCATGCCACTGCATCACTGAGATTTGATCAGGCATTTGGAAACAGCTTTCTGGTATATTTTCGACTTTATAGACAGGATGCCAACCGCGCTCCTGTTCAGGATTAGGACTCACTGCTGCACCCAACGCATTGGCAATCATCTGCCCACCTAAACACAAACCGATTGCAGGTTTACCCATCGCCAAATAACGCCTAATCCAGCGTTTTTCTGTTTTTAGCCATGGATAATGTACTTCATCATTTACACTCATGGCACCGCCCATCACAATTAACAGGTCAATATCTTCAACTTTGGGTAAGGCTTCAATTTCAATATTTTGCTCAGGCGGTAAAGCAAAAAATTCGGTTGCAGTGATATGCGCCCCCATCTGCTTTAAATAGTCATAGCAACTTCCAAAACCTTCACCTGCACTATGCTGAAAATAATGCACGCTTAGTGGTGCTTTCATCTGGATCATCCTTTGTATTTTCTATACTTCAGCTTCTGCAAAAATAGCGCCAAGTTCAAGGCATGTCTTGTAGTGCAGCTTTTTATAGCCTAAAGCCAGTATTTCTCTTAAGCTAAACTCAATATTTGCTTATTTTCTGAGTGAACCTGTGAAGAAAAATGCTCAAACTGCTTTAATTCATGCACCAAGACGTGCCCCACAATATATTCAAACGGTACAGCCTCCCCTATTTCGTGCATCGACCATTATCTTTGAAAACACAGATGCACTGTTTAATCGACACTGGACTGATGCTTATGATTATAGCTATGGCACACATGGCACACCGACTACATTCACACTCGCTGATCAGATTGCGCAATTAGAAGGTGGTGAATACTGCTTACTCGCACCAAGCGGACTATCAGCAATTAATTTGGTGAATTCCTGCTTTTTAAGTCAAGGCGATGAAGTTTGGGTGGCTGACAATATTTACGGCCCAAACATGGAGCATTTACGCAATTTAGAGCAGCGTTACGGCATCACCGTTCAAGTCTACAATCCAATTGATGTCGATAGCTTTCAACCTTCTGCCCAAGCCAAACTGATTTGGCTAGAAGCGGCAGGTTCGGTCACACTAGAGTTTCCAAACCTAACTGCATTAGTCAAAAAAGCCAAATCACATCACATGCTCACAGCCTTAGATAATACTTGGGGTGCAGGACTTGCGTTTAATGCTTTCGATTTTGGTGATGAACATTTAAGTGTCGATATAAGCGTCCATGCCCTGACCAAATACCCAAGTGGTGGTGGTGACATTTTAATGGGGTCTGTCGTGACCCGTGATCAACACTTACATCATCAACTGTTTCGTATGCATGCCATTCAAGGTATTTGCGTATCGGGCGATGATGTCGCGCAAGTACAACGCAGTTTGGCTTCGATGCAACTACGTTATGAGCACCAAGCAAAAAGCACAATTGAATTACTCAACTGGCTGAAACTACAACCACAATTTGCTCAGGTGTTGCATCCTGCCGATGCCACATCTGCGGGGCATGCGTATTGGAAAGAAATTTGTCGCGATGGACACAGTGCAGGTTTGGTCAGTGTGATTTTTAAGCCTGAATATGATTTAGCCGCTGTACGTCAATTCTGCGATGCTTTATCTTTATTTAAGCTCGGCTTTAGCTGGGGCGGCCCTGTAAGTTTAGTGATGCTTTATGATCTCAAGTCCATGCGTACCCTAGAGCACTCTCACTTGGCTGAAGGATTATTGGTGCGTTTTTGTATTGGGCTAGAACATCCTGCAGATTTAATTCACGATATTCAACAAGCTTTAAAAGTCTTAGCTTAAATATCGACATAAAAAATTGGGCAATTTGCCCAATTTTTTACATTATTGTTTCGCTTTACTTAAAGTAATCATAGCTTACTGAAACAGTCTCACCTGCTTTTGGTAAAGCTGTTCCATAGAACACTAAACTTACGCCAGAATTACTATAAACTAGATCAAAGCCTTGTCGATGTGTTGTATCACGCGCAACATTTTGACCATTTACTGTCACTTTAACAGTTGAAGGTACTGGTACCTGTTTTAAACTAAACTGACTTGCAAGACCGGTTGCTACACGAATAATGTCATCAAATACTACATTCCAGCTTGTGGCATCCGCACAAATTGAAGCAGAAGCCCCACCAGTCAACCGTGCAATCTCTTTAAAATGACCACCGCCCTCTGCTGATCCACCTTGACCATTACATTCGAATCCTGGTGTACTCCAAGAAATTGTAGGATCTGCAAAAGTTGGACGAATATGATCAGATGTACCTACAATCGAAAAGTAGGTAGTGTTTGTAGACAAGAAATAATTTTTATAATCATTAAAATCTCGTCGTGTATAGTTACTATATACTGGACTGTACTGCCAATATGTTTCATTTTCAGGCTCATCTGAAACAAACACCACTAAATTCTTCACGTTTGGACGGTCAAAACCAGTCAAATCTGCTTCACGAACGCAGTAAAAACCTGTTTCAGTAGCTGAACCATAAGTTCCAGGTTGAGCCAAGGTTGCCCACTCTTGCTCTGCATCAGGTGTATTTCTATCAATAAAATTAGTCGTTTTATCTTTTAAAGTTCTAAGCGACTTACATGCGTACGCATCCTGCGTATTCACTGCTAAACGATAATCTACACCTGCTTGATTCAATGATTTAAAGAACTGTGCAGCACCATTAGCCAAGTTACGCTGTTCTTCAGACATTGAACCTGAAGAATCAATATTCCATAAAATGTCAACCGCATTTGCAGATTGTGTTGTTTGAGTAAAAGTTTCTTTTACTGTAGCCACTTCAATAACCGCATTGCTACTTAAAGCACTAGCAATATTCAAATCACCATATACTTGGTTAACTTGATCACTATTACTCGCTACGTAAGTATTTCCCCAAATATAACCTAATTGGTTTGCAAGCCAAAAAGATAGATTGAGACGTAATTTTTTATCACTTGCTTGTACGGCTACAGGAGTAGTAACAGATGAATTTGAATTTAATACAGATAACAACAGATCACGAACTTTAGTCAGTTCATTGGCATTAGAAAAATCAATATCCAAGATTACATTAACCACTTCACCTTGAGCATTCGTAGATACACGATTAGTTAAAATATTGACTTTTGCATTTTGCTGGATAAGAGCATCAGTAAATGCAGCTAAATAGAATTTACTAAATTCATCTAAATTTTGATTTAATACAACGGATCTCACTTTCGCTTGATTCTGTGCCGATGAAGCAGTTAAATCAACCTGTGAAGCAAATCCAGCTGCTTTTGTCACATTATCATCTAACAATAAAACAGTCCGACCTGATGTTAATGCTGTCTCTGTAAAATATTTAGGATCCACTGCACCAAAAACTGCAATATTTGCCTTTTCACTTACTACAGTTGCAACATCTTGAATAGTAGTAAGCGTTTCGTCTGGCTGTTCTGGTGGAACTGGATCAGTAGGCTTTGTAGATATTGAGCTATCTGAATCACCACCACATGCCGTTAAAAATACAGATGTTCCCACTAACATTGCTAATAATTGTTTATTAAGTTTCATTTATACCCTCTAACCGTTTTCAAACTATTTAATAAAAGCTATTAAATTAAAATTTTATTTTTCATAATGTTATTAAAAATAAAATGAATGGTGAATATTACAAAAAAATGGATAAAATTTCAACAATAAAGTAAAAATACCTTAACATGTAACACAATAAACCAAAAAAGAGGCTTAAATCACGAATCCGTGCATAAGGGAAATTTAAGTATTCCAAAAGACAAAAATTTATATAGAGGTTTTCAAGTCAATGAATACACCAATCGTTATTGCTAAAAAAACCGCCGATACCACACAGGATATCGTGCTGCATTCTCAGCTTGCCAACCGCCACGGTTTAATTGCAGGTGCAACAGGTACAGGTAAAACCGTCACCTTAAAAGTCTTGGCAGAAAGCTTTTCACGAATTGGTGTACCCGTATTTTTAGCCGATGCCAAAGGCGATGTTTCCAGTCTAGCCAAAGCAGGCAGCAGCAGCCCAAAGTTTGATGCACGTATTAAGAGCTTAGGTATCGAAAGCATTCCGTTTGCAGCATCTCCTGTGGTGTTTTGGGATTTATTTGCCGAACAAGGTCATCCGATTCGTACCACCATTTCTGAAATTGGCCCGTTATTATTGGCACAAATGCTGAACCTGAATGACACCCAAGAGGGCGTGTTGTCTGCGGTATTCCGTATTGCCGATGATCAGGGTTTATTACTGATTGATTTTAAAGATTTAAAAGCCATGCTGACCTATGTCAGCGAACACGCCAGTGAATTTAAAGCTGAGTATGGCAATCTTTCTCCAGCCAGTTTGGGTGCGATTCAGCGCAATTTACTGGCTTTAGCTGATCAGGGCGGTGATAAATTCTTTGGTGAGCCGAGTTTGGATATTTTGGATTTTATTCAAACTGACAGTCAGGGACGCGGCAATATTAATGTTTTGGCTGCAGACAAACTCATGAACACGCCAAAACTGTACGCCACCTTTTTATTATGGATGTTATCAGAACTGTTTGAACAATTGCCTGAAGTGGGCGATATGGACAAGCCAAAACTGGTGTTCTTTTTTGATGAAGCACACTTGTTATTTGACAATGCCAGCAGCGCGCTACAAGAAAAAATTGAACAAGTGGTACGCTTAATTCGCTCTAAAGGCGTGGGGATTTATTTTGTGACCCAAAACCCGCTGGATTTGCCTGAAAGCGTATTGGGACAATTGGGTAACCGTGTTCAGCATGCCTTACGTGCTTTTACACCCAAAGACCAAAAAGCAGTAAAAACTGCCGCAGATACATTCCGTGCCAACCCAGACTTTAAAGTTGAACAAGCCATTACCGAACTTGCGGTAGGTGAAGCCTTAATTAGTTGCTTAGATGAACAAGGCACACCGCAAATTGTAGAACGCGCTTGGGTAATGCCGCCCTACTCATCGTTTAGCCCAATTAGCACAGAAGAACGACAAGCCTGTATCAGCCAAAGTGTCATTGCAGGTGTGTATGAGCAGCAATTAGATCGTGAAAGTGCTTATGAAATGCTGCAACAAAAAGTTGAACAACGTCAGCAACTAGCCGCAGCAGCAGAACAAGCTAAAATTGAAGCCAAAGAAGCTGAAGCTCGCGCCAAGCAAGAGGCAAAAGAAGCCGAAGCACTCGCCAAACAACAAGCGCGCGAGCAAGAACGTCTAGCCCGCGAACAGCAAAAAGAAGCAGAACGCGCTGCCAAACAGCGTGAAAAACTGACTCAAGATATTGTGGGTACCTTTGCCAAAAGCGCAGCACGCAGCTTAGGCGGTTCTACTGGGCAGAAAATTGTACGAGGTTTGTTAGGGTCATTATTTGGTAAGAAATAGCATGTTATAAACGATGAGGTTTGTATAGATTTCATTCATGGATGCACCATCCAAAACCTAAATGAACACTTACAAACCTCTCGCTGTCACATCTACAAACCCCATAAAAACTTTAAAAATAATGGGATATTTTTATAATCCATATTTTTTTTAAGGTTTCACAAAAAAATGTTTGCAATCCTTATTTATAAGATGTATTTTGAATACATCTTATAAATAACAGCCATGAGAGATCGAACATGACTCCACAGCAAATTGACCTTGTAAAAGCAACTGTTCCTGTACTCCGTGAAAATGGTGTCGCACTAACGGGTTATTTCTATAACCGCATGTTGGGGAATAATCCTGATCTAAAAGAAACCTTTAACATGGGTCACCAACGTAGTGGTGCACAGGCTCAAGCGCTTGCAGGTGCTGTATTGGCTTATGCTGAAAACATTGAAGATCCTTCTGTGCTTGCGCCTGTGATTGAATTGATTGCCCACAAACACGTGAGCTTAAACATTCAAGCACCTGACTATAATATTGTGGGCGAAAACCTACTTCACTCAATTAGCGAAGTATTAAACATTTCAATGGAAGATCCTCTAATTGATGCATGGGCAGCTGCTTATGGTCAGTTAGCAGAAGTATTTATTAATGCTGAACGTGCGATCTATGAACAACACGAACAAACTAAAGGCAGCTGGTTAGGCTGGCGTAATTTCAAAATTGCCAAGAAAGTTGTAGAAAGTGACGAAATCACTTCTATTTACTTCGAGCCAGTAGATGGTGGCGATTTACCAAAATACGAAGCAGGTCAATATATTTCAGTACGCGTATTTGTTCCTGAACTTGGCTTGAAGCAACCACGTCAATACACGCTATCGACTAGCCCACAACAAGATTACTTACGTATTTCTGTAAAACGTGAGCCAGGCAATGGTGCAGATAAAGTTGCAGGTTGGGTATCGAACGTATTGCACCAATTACCAGAAGGTTCTGAAGTTGAAGTATCTGCACCAACAGGTAACTTCTTCCTCATCGACAGCAACAAACGTAATGTCTTCATTAGTGGTGGCGTAGGCTTAACACCAATGATTGCGATGTTGAATCAATTAGTGACTTTAGATGTACCACAACCTGTGACATTCATTCACGCATGTCGTAGCAAACAAGTGCATGCGATGAAACAGCATCTTCAAGACTTAACTGCGAAATGTCCACGTATTCATACGTTGACTGCGTATGAGTTCCCGAACGAAGGTGATGTACTGGGTCAAGATTACGATGTTGCTGGTCGTTTAGACCTCAGCACTGTAGATGCAGCGCTGTTACCAGCCGATGCAGATTACTACTTATGTGGTCCAATGCCATTCATGGCAGAACAGCGTAAAGCTTTACTTGCGCGTGGCATCAAAGATGAGCAAATCCATAGCGAAGCGTTTGGTACAGGTGGTGTTCGCCACTAATCTAAAGCGTTAAAAGCTAATAGGTAAGGCTAGTCTAGTTATGCTAGACTAGCCTTAATTTATTTGTATTTAAAAAAAACATCTGTGCGATCATGCAATTAAATAAATTCACCGACTATGCGCTGCGTATTTTAATGTATATCTCGCGTCCTCGAGATGTACCCTATACCATTGCGGAAATTGCACAGGATTTGCATGTTTCCCAGAACCATCTGGTAAAAATCGTTCACTTTATGGGTAAGCAAGGATGGCTCATTACCACACGTGGCAAAGGTGGCGGGATTCGTTTGCATCCTGAAACACTGCCTTTACGTTTAGGTCAAGTAGTGAGAATCCTGCAAGGTGAAAATCAAATTGTAGAGTGTAATACCCCGCCCTGCGTGCTGCGTGCGCAATGTGGACTAAAAGGCATTCTCAATCAGGCCATGGAACAGTTTTATCAAAGCTTAGATCAATACAGCTTGGGTGAAGTGCTACAGCCTGTACCCAATTTACAGTTCAGTACACAATCTCCAATCCCGCTGATTCATCTTTAAAGTAACTTAAACGGTCAAAGCAATATCATCCTAGATGTTGCTTTTTTCGGGCATTCAGGGCGCAAAGGTCGCTTGCCTGTATGACTTGCTTTATAATGCCTGTTTGTAGACCATGAATTGAAGTTAAGTTATGCACCATAGCAGAGGAAAATCGAAAAACAGTAAGGCAGCAGCACAGCCACGGCAGAAAATTAGCTACGAGAAAAAAGTAGACCCTGCCATTACTGAATACTCTGTTCGCGCCTTAAACTGGCTGCGTAAAGCCGAGTTTTTGATGAGTGCGCCTAAACTGAATTTATGTGTAGAAGATACTGGCTACGAAGTGGCTTTTGCAGGACGCTCTAATGCAGGAAAGTCCAGTGCAATTAATGCGCTAACCAATCAAAAACAATTGGCGCGTGCTTCTAAAAAACCGGGTCGCACCCAAATGATCAACTTCTTTAGTTTGGGCAACCCTGAACAGCGTTTGGTCGATTTACCTGGTTATGGTTATGCAGCTGTACCTGAAGCCATGAAAATTGTGTGGCAAAAAGAACTCGAGAATTATTTGATTCATCGTAAGAGCTTACAAGGCTTGGTGTTACTGATGGATATTCGCCATCCCCTACAACATTTTGATGTGATGATGCTGGAATGGGCGTATTCGCGTAAATTATTCGTGCATGTATTGCTCACCAAATCGGATAAACTCAACCGTGGCCCAGCCAATAAAGTATTGCTTGAAGTCAAACAACAGTTGAAAAAGATGAAACTAGACTTCTCAATTCAATTGTTTTCATCACTCAACAAGCAAGGCTTGGAAGAGCTGGCAAGTGTGATGGGCGGACGTTTGAACTTTACCCTAGAACAAGCGCATCAATTTGATTTAGATAGCATTCCAGAAGCAACTGACGATGATGTTGATGTTGATTTTGATCAGCCTGAATTTTTAGAAACTGAAGATCCAACCACATCTGATACTGAAACCAAATAATCCATTAAATTACTGACTATTGGTCTATCAAATAAAGTCCTATTCGCTCAATATCGAATAGGACTTTTTATTTACATTTCCACCTACATTTTACAGCGTAATCACAATTTCCCTCACCACCAAAGTTGCACTTTACAACGCCTCAAGAAATGCCCTACTGTCAAGATCATAATAATTAGCCATTTCAATAATGACATGAGATAAGGAGATCAAACATGCAGGCACACATTTCAGTGATTACCTTACCGGTAGAAGATTTACAACATGCACTCGACTTTTACCGCGACGGCTTAGGACTTGCGACTGAAGGCATTATTGGGCAGGAATTTGAACAAGGCGCGGTGGTCTTTTTTGAACTGCAAGCCGGCTTAAAACTGGCTTTATGGTCTAAACAGAGTCTGCAACAAGATACAGGCTTGACAGGTACAGCCAGCAATGCCGCACAGATCACATTAGGACATAATGTGCATAGTCCTCTTGAGGTCGATCAGGTATTGAAACAAGCACAAAATGCAGGTGCAAAAATTTTAAAACCTGCACAGAGCACCTTTTATGGTGGTTATGTAGGCTATTTTCAGGACTTAGATGGTCATGTTTGGGAAGTGGTCTACAACCCTTGTTGGGATTAATCTGCTTTGGATCATACTTTTATCAAATGCGATAAAATAGGATGATGCCGAAAACTTGATTCGATTTTAAACCCAATATCAGGAATGAAGCGCAGGGTCATCACGAGTATGCCGATCGACCACCACACTAATCATCATATCGCCCTGTACATTGACCACAGTACGCACGGTATCCAACAAACGGTCGATTGGCAATAAAATCGCAATCGCTTCTGCAGGCAAGCCCACAGATTGCAATACCATAATCATCGTCACCATACCTGCGCTTGGAATACCAGGTGCACCCAAAGAAGCGATCATGGCTGTGGCACAGACAATTAACTGCTGCCCTAAACTTAAATCCAACCCCATTAAATTGGCAACAAACAACGCCGCTGCGGCTTCATACAGTGCCGTACCATCCATATTCAGTTGCGTACCCAGCGGAATCACAAAGCCTGCGGTTTGCGGACGCACACCTAAATTTTCCTGTGCACATTTCATCGAAAGTGGCATAGTCGCAGAACTAGAACTGGTGGCAAAAGCCGTAATTAAGGCAGCACGTGTACCTTTAAAAAAGGTAATCGGATCCATTTTACCAAATATCCACAGTAGCAAAGGTAAGACTACCGCACCATGAAAAATTGTGGTGCCTGTGACCACCGCAGCAAATTCTGCCAAACGACTCAGGACTGAAATATCTTCGGTTGCAACCAACTTCGCCAATAAGGCAAAAATCCCCAAAGGCGCCAGTTTCATTACCCAGCCAATCATCAACATCATGATTTCAAAAAATTGCTGACTGAGTTTACGCACCGTTTTAAAGTGCTCCCCGCCTTTGACCAATGCCACACCCACCAATAAAGCAAAAATCACCACCGCCAAAACATTACCCTCGGCAAAAGCTTTAAACGGATTAATTAAGGTGTTTTGAATAAAATTGGTAAAAAACGATGACGGCGTTAGAGTGTCTGGGCTTTGATGCTGCGCCATAGCATCTTGAAACATCAAAATATCTACGCCTTTACCGACTGCAAATAAATGGGCACATGCCAAACCTAAAATTAAAGCCAACGTCGTGGTGGTGACACAGCATGCCAACGTAATTTTCCAGACCCGACTCAATTGTCCCACAGCCTGTAAGTTCGACACGCCGACCACAATTGAGCTGAAAATCAGCGGTATGAGTAACATTTTTAATAAACCAATAAAAATACTGCTCATCAAACCAACGCCATACAGACTAGCGCTAAAAAAAGTGCTGTCTGGAAATAGATTCAGAACAAAACCAAACACCACGCCCAAAATTGCGGCAATTAGAATTTGTGTATTGAGGCTCATACGCAATTGAATTTTTTAATGTGATGTGTGGACTATGCCATGTGGCCAAAATTGAATCGAGTATTTTTTTCTACTTTGACAAGATTCAGATCACGCCTCAAGAATAAAAAAGCCGACTCGAATGTCGGCTGATGATTCTAGATTATCAAAGGCGGAATTCTATTGCGTTTCGATTTCACGTAAACGAATCAGTCCTTCTTGGCTAGTACTACACACCAATTCACCATTTTGCCACATACGCCCAAAGTTCAAACCACGCGAACTGCTACTAATGGTCGCATCCATGTCATATAGCATCCAGTCATCTACACGGAATGGCTTATGGAAATACATGGCATGGTCAATACTGGCACACTGCAAACTTGGCGATAAATAACTTAAACCATGTGGACGCAGTGCCGTCGTCATTAAAGTGAAGTCTGAATAAAATGCGGCAATGGCCTGATGTAAAGAAACTTCATCCACTTCTGGTGCAATCGCATCATGTGTGCGAATGTAGTGCGCATAAACAGGCGCTTCAGGCTGGGGTAAAAAAGGATTGCTCGGGTTAATTGGACGAATTTCAACATGACGATCACGCATAAAACTGGCGCGAACGTTTTCAGGTACAAATTCAACAATATGCTGTTTTAATTCAGCTTCATTTTTTAAAAGTTCAGCGGCGGGATAATTCGGCTCTGAAATTTGATAGTTCAAGCCTTCTTCCAATGGCGCAAACGACACTATTGCCGTAAAAATAGTACGTCCATGCTGAATGGCACGCACCTGACGGCTAGAAAAACTTTTACCATCTCGTAAGCGGTCAACCTCATAAATAATGGGTGCGTTGACATCTCCACCAAACAAGAAATAAGCATGTAAGGAGTGCGCAGGACGATCTGTAGTATAAGAAGCAGCACGTAAAGCCTGTCCCAAAACCTGTCCACCAAAAACACGTTTACCCACCAAGTTACGACTGATACCTCGGTAGATATTTTCTTCTAACTTTTCTAAACAAAGAAGTTCAACCAGCTCTTGTGTGAGTGCGTTCATAACTAACCTATGTATGGCGGAAATTGGGGATGCGGGATCGAAGTCGATGAAAAAATAAATCGTCAAAATAAACTGACTATTTTAAGCCTGCTATTTTGCCATAGATTCTGCATCTTTTACCCATCAAAGACTGACCGCTGTGTCACAACTTAGCCGATCAATTTTGCTAAAAATACGATTTTTAACGATAAAATCTAACAATATTCATGCAAATTATCTAAAAATGCAGCGCCATTATTAGATACAATGACGCAAAATAAATTCCCTACTGGCTAGGGACTTAGGTGATGAAGTAGGAGTGAGTATGTCCAAGCGTGGTTTTGGTCAAATGTATCGTCAGCTTTCTGGTAAGCTGCTTGACCTTGTAGTGACACCGCATGTTTTGGGTGAAGTCCCTGTCAAGGATGCGCAAAGTGCAGACTCAGATGCTACTCGCACCAAGATAACCTGCTATGTCTTGCAAAATCACTCACGCAGCAATGCCTTGGTGGTCGATGGCGAAACACGTCGCTTAAAACTCACGCCTGCGCTTGATCCATTGGTGATGGGTTCACATAAAGAAAAAGCCTCGATTCTGTTTTTACAGCATCACGATGAGAACAACCTACTCAATCCACCACCTTATGCTTTTCCGCCACGCTTGTTACGTTTAATTGAACAATTAGAACAACACCCAGAACTTGATATTGAATTGGTACCTGTGACCGTGTTGTGGGGACGTTCTCCAGACAAAGAGGATTCGTGGTTTAAACTACTGTTTACCGATACGTGGGCAACGCCTGGCACAGTCAAGCAGTTAATGAATATTGGGGTGCATGGTCGTCAGTCTTATTTGGAATTTCACGAGCCACAATCATTACGCGCTTTAATTGAACATGCCAAAACTGAGCATCCGAACCTGTCGCCTGCGACCTTTATTGTCAACACGCTCAATAATTACTTAGATGGGCAGCGTGAAGTCGTGCTTGGCCCAGACTTGTCTGACCGTCGCAATGTCATGCTCAGTCTGATTAAATCTCCCGATGTGCAAGATGCTATTCGTCGTGAAAGTTTACGCAGTAAAATTAGCGTGATTGAAGCCGAGCGTCGTGCGATTGGTTATTTAAATGAAATTGTGTCGGACTATTCTCATGCTGCGGTACGCTTTGCCGATATGGCACTGACCCGCTTATGGACACAATTGTACGATGGCGTGGAAGTGCATAATTTTAGTACCGTGCGCGAACTGGCCAAAGACTATGAAATTATCTATACCCCATGTCACCGCAGTCATATCGACTATTTATTGCTGTCTTATGTGATTTACAAACGCGGCATGATGGTGCCGTACATTGCTGCGGGCGATAACCTGAATATGCCATTTGTAGGTCAATTGCTTCGTGGTGGTGGTGCGTTTTTTATCCGTCGTACTTTCCGTGGCAATGGCTTATACACCACGGTCTTTAAAGAGTATTTATTCAGTATTTTGTCGCGCAATACACCGCTTGAATACTTTATTGAAGGTGGACGTTCACGTACAGGCCGTTTGTTACCCCCTAAAACGGGCATGTTGGCCATGACCATTCACAGTCACTTACGTGGTCGTGCTAAACCGATTGCTTTTGTACCAACATATATTGGCTATGAGCGCCTGATGGAAGGCTCAACCTATGTGGGTGAAATGCAAGGCAAGCCAAAAGAATCTGAATCGCTCATCGGCATTTTAAAAACCATGCGCAAGATTGAACGGATTTTTGGCAAGGTGCATGTCAACTTTGGCGAACCTGTATTTTTAGATGAAGTACTGAAACAACACGATGCAGAACACATCAGCATTGAAAAAAATGATGATCCGATTCCGCCACAAGTTTCAGATGCAGTAAACACATCAGCACATGCGATTTTAGAAAATATTAACCGTGCTGCAGTGATCAACCCTGTCTCATTACTGTCTTTAATTTTACTGGCGACACCAAAACACACGCTGGATGAAGAAATTTGCGAGAAGCAGTTAGATACTTACCGTAATCTGCTCACTGCCCTACCTTATGATGAGCGCACCCAAGTCACGCCATTGTCAGGCAAGGAAATTATTGCTTACGGCTTAAAGCTCAAACTGATTAAACGTGTACAGCACGTATTGGGCGATATTATTGCGATTGCAGATAATCAAGCGGTACTGCTTACCTACTTCCGCAACAACATTTTGCATGCCTTTGTTTTGCCATCATTAATTGCCGCATTAGTAGAACACAACGGTTCGATTCGTCGTGGCGATCTCATCAATGTTATTCGTACTTTATATCCATTCTTAAAAGCTGAATTGTTCTTAAAATGGCAAGATCAGGAGCTTAAAGAAAAAATTTGTGCCTATGTAGAAGCTCTAATTCAAGCCAAATTGATTTCTGAAGATACAGAAGGCAATTTGATTTCTCCTGCACCAAACAGTGAAGATCATAACCAGTTGGTGGTATTAGCTGCACCTGTAATGCAGAGTTTGGAGCGTTATTACATGACATTAGCTTTAATCACACAACGTGGTTCAGGCAATATTTCGGCACGTCAGGTTGAAGAACTAAGCCATTTGGTTGGTCAGCGCTTATCAGTTCTATATGAATTCAACTCACCTGAATTCTTTGACAAAGCTTTATTCCAAAGCTTTATTAAAGTACTGACGCAACAGGGTTATATCAGTACCAATAGCGACAATGCGATTGTGTTTGACGACAACTTTAAAAACGTCGCGCAATATGCCAACTTGGTTTTAGATGATGTGACTTTGCAAATGTTACAACACATCACCACGTTCAGTGATGAAGAGTTGCGTGAAGCATTAGACGCACTGGCTGCACAGCAAGCGAAGAAACGCTTGAAACGTAAAAAGAAATAGTTTTTAAAGTTCCTTCTCTTGCACCCTATATGGCGCAAGAGAAGGAATTTTTATTATTCTATCTCAGCGAATAACTTTGCATAATCCTCAAAGCAATCTACATGTTCTAACTGAAATCCAGTTTTTTCCATCCGCGTAGCAAAAATCCTTTTCCCCGTTTCCTGCTCACTTTCCAGCACCAACTCAGCTAAAGCACATGCGCGCTGAAGTTTTAAAATGATTTCATGCAAAGGCAGTGGCTGATTATTGCTGCAGATATATGATTTTTCAGGATGTTCCACGTGAAGTAAATGTGCCAAAAAACCTGCCAAATCATCAATATGAATCCGATTTGACCAATGTATAT
This sequence comes from Acinetobacter sp. SwsAc5, assembly GCF_013391485.1. Classification (NCBI taxonomy): domain Bacteria; kingdom Pseudomonadati; phylum Pseudomonadota; class Gammaproteobacteria; order Moraxellales; family Moraxellaceae; genus Acinetobacter; species Acinetobacter sp. SwsAc5. The sequence continues at coordinate 70,086 of NZ_JACAXD010000009.1, read as the reverse complement.
TCGGGTAACTTTGTGTGCTTTCCGCAAGTTTGAGCATGCGTGCAGTCGAAGTGCCATAAATACCCGAAGGACGTACGATCACACATTGTTCAGGATAAGCCTGTTGCCACAAGTGTTCCATCTGCAACAACAACTGCCCTTGTACATCATTCGGCTTAGGCACAGTATCATCATCAATACATTCACCTGCGTTTTCACCATAAACCCGTGTCGATGACACCACAATAATTCGTTTTACAGGATGATCTTTTAACGCAGCGACTATCGGCTGCACAGAATCTACATAAGTCTGTTGATACGCTTCGATAGAACTTAAAGCCGTATCTCGAGATGGTGCAAGTAATACATAAACGGCATCAACAGGTTGAATCTGTGATAAATCGAGCTGTTGAATATCCTGAAGCAGATGCGTCATATCAGGATCTGTTTTCGGACTGCGGCTAATTGTGGTAATTTGATGACCGAGCGTAAATAGTTGTTTTGCAACACGCTGCGATGTTTTACCATAACCAATAAATAGAATATGCATTCAGCACCTAATCATAGCATTTGAAGTTGAGGGGACATGGCTGCAGTCCATCAGTTGCAAGGGGTAGGCTCTGCCTCTGCTGCATTACTCGAAAAACTAAATATTTTCACCACAGATGATTTGCTGTTTCATCTACCGCGTGACTATGAAGATCGTAGCACGATCATTCCCATGAACCAATTAAACGTGGGACGCAGCTATTTACTCGAAGGTGTGGTTAAAGGGGTCGATTTTCCACCGGGTAAACGCAAGTCAATGGCGGTCAATTTAGAAGATGAATTTGGCAAAATCACCTTACGTTTTTATCATATTTATAAAGGCATTACAGATCGTGCCAAACTCGGCAATCGTTTAAGAGTATTTGGCGAAGTACGGGTTGGAGCGCGTGGTCTGGAAATGTATCATCCCGAATTACAACTCATTACTGAACATACTCCACTGCCTAAAACCCAACTGACCGCTATTTACCCAAGCACCGATGGGCTGACCCAAGCCAAATTACGTGAATATGTCAAACAAGCTTTGGCACAGCATAGTGATGATTTGCCTGAACTCTTGCCTGAAAAAATGACCAATGGTTATGCACTCAAACAGGCGCTAGATTATATTCACCATCCACCTTTAAATGCCAATATGCTGCAATTGGCACAAGGCTCTCACCCTGCACAGCAACGCTTGATTTTTGAAGAGTTGGTGGCGCATCAAGTCAGCTTGCTAACCCGACGGGCTTATATTCAGCAAATTTCCTCACCTGCATTTTCCCCAAGTCAAAAACTAGCGCCTGCGTTACTCGGCAACATGCCTTTTCAAATGACAGGCGCACAGCAACGGGTTTCGCAAGAAATCATGCAGGATTTGCAGGGTAATAAACCCATGCTGCGCTTGGTACAAGGTGATGTAGGTGCAGGTAAAACCTTGGTCGCTGCAGTCGCAGCCTGTCATGCCCTAGAAGAAGGCTGGCAAGTCGCGCTGATGGCACCCACTGAAATTTTGGCAGAACAACATTATCTGAACTTTCAAAAATGGTTTGAGCCGTTGGGCTTAACAGTGGCGTGGTTGTCTGGCAAACAAAAAGGCAAAGCACGCGCAGCGGCTGAACTGAGCATTCAAGATGGTAGCGCCAATTTGGTGGTTGGGACACATGCGTTATTTCAGGACAATGTGCAATTTGCCAAATTAGGTTTGGTGATTATTGATGAACAACACCGTTTTGGGGTCGATCAACGTCTGGCTTTGCGCAATAAAGGTGCCAATCACACTACACCGCATCAATTGGTGATGACTGCAACGCCTATTCCGCGAACTTTAGCCATGTCCGCCTATGGCGATTTGGACACTTCGGTGATTGATGAACTACCGCCAGGACGTACACCTATTCAAACGGTGACTATTCCGCTAGATCGGCGTGAAGAAGTCTTACAACGCATTGCCAGCAATTGTGCCGAAGGCAAACAAGCCTATTGGGTCTGTACCTTGGTGGAACAGTCGGAAACCTTAGATGCGCAAGCTGCCGAGGCGACTTTTGCTGAAATTAAAGAACGCTTTCCTGAACTGAATATTGGGCTGGTACACGGCAAAATGAAAGCCGATGAAAAACAAGCCGTCATGCAGCAATTTAAAGACAATCAATTACAGTTGCTGATTGCCACCACAGTAATTGAGGTCGGGGTCGATGTACCGAATGCTTCAATTATGGTGATCGAAAATGCCGAGCGTTTAGGACTTTCACAGCTACATCAGCTACGTGGACGAGTCGGACGGGGTGCCAAAGCCAGTTTTTGTGCCCTGTTGTATAAAAATCCACTTTCGCAAAATGGACAAGAACGCTTGCGGATTATGCGGGAAACCAACGATGGTTTTGTGATTGCAGAAAAAGATTTAGAACTGCGCGGCCCAGGTGAACTCTTGGGAACCAAACAAACGGGAGATATGGGCTTTCGGGTGGCTAAATTAGAACGGGATGATCATTTGCTGGCACAGGCGCATCATGTGGCACAGCAAATTTTAAACGATTATCCTACACATGCCGAAGCTTTGCTAAAACGCTGGCTGCCTGAGGCACCACGTTATGCCTATGTTTAAACGGATTGCAGTCCTAAGATGACTCAGCCGATCAATCTACTACAATGCGGCATACAATGGCTGCGCCAACTGCAACCGTGTCAGCTCTGCCATAGCGACACGCAATGGCAACATTCGGTCTGTCAAACCTGTTGGCAACAATTGCCGTGGCGTAGCCAAGCGGTACAACGACAAGAAATGCAGATTCAAGTCACTTTTGATTATCACTATCCAATTAATCGCATCATTCAACAATTTAAATATGAACAGCAGTTACATTACCAACTGCTTTTAGTAGGCGCGCTAAAACAACTGTCTTATCCTAAAATTCAAGCCATTGTACCGATGCCAATTTCCACTGCCCGCTTGACTGAACGCGGCTACAATCAATCTTTATTGTTGGCAAAAGGACTGGCACAACATTTAAATGTCCCGATTTGGCAACCTGTGACCCGCTTGCAACAACATGCGCAAAAAGGCTTAAGTCGCTTAGAACGATTGGAAGACATCCAACAGCAATTTCAAATTCAGACTGCGCCTAAAATCCGTTATCGTCGGGTTTTAATTGTGGATGATGTGGTCACGACGGGCAGTTCAATTCATGCACTCAAACAGCAGTTACTCAAGCTCGGCTGTCAAAAAGTCGAAGCAGTCTGTCTAGCCAGTGCTGAATAAAAAACAAAACTATTCAGGCGAATATGCTTAGCGCATTAAAAAATTGCACTTGAAATATAGAAGAGTGATCAACTGCTCTTAATTTTGTTGTAAATATTGTTTTAACCACGGCATCACCACTTCACGGGTCAGCGGTGCCAACAAAGTATCTTGATCATCCAAATCTACCCACTTCATTTCGGCAATTTCAGCAGCAATTTGTGGTGCTTGATCCAGCTGAACCCAATACACATAACTGACCAAACGGCAGTCGGGCTCATTGGCCGTTGCTGTTTCATAGCGTCCAATAAATTGTTGAATTTGCGCCTGACAGCCAATTTCTTCGGCAATTTCTCGCAACATGGTCGTTTCAGGCGCTTCATTGGGTTCTAATTTGCCACCGACCTGCATAAAACACGCGGTATGCTGTTTACGCACCACCAATAACTGCTGTTTGACATTTAAAATAATTGCAGCTGCAACGGTAATGATGTTGTTGATCTCAGCCATTTTATTTCGCCAGTTCCTGCTGCACCCACTCTAGCTCAGGCACTTCCCATTTCATTTCAGGAACACGGTATTGTTCAAATTGCTGCAAAATATTGTCAATACAATTCGATACAATCAATGCCTCACAAAAACGTGGCTGAGTAAAACCTTTTTCAGAGGTCTGTCTTAAAAACTTCAGCAAATCATCATAAAAGCCAGCTACATTAAAAAAGGCACAGGGTTTTGAGTGAATTCCTAATTGTGCCCACGTCCATTGCTCAAAAATTTCTTCTAAAGTTCCAGAACCACCCGGCAAAGCAATAAAGCCCTCGGCCAATTCTGACATTTTTATTTTGCGGGCATGCATGTTTTCTACGATGTGTAATTCGGTCAAATGCGGATGCGCCAATTCATGCTCTGCCAAACTTTCAGGCATGACACCAATTGCACGCCCACCTGCGGCCAAAGTACTATCTGCCACCACACCCATTAAGCCTGAGCGTCCACCGCCATAAATTAAAGTTTTGCCTTGTGCAGCCAATGTTTCACCCACTTTTCGTGCATTTTCAACAAAAACTGAATCTTTTCCTGGGGCAGAACCACAGAAAATAGCAATTGACGACATCATTTTTTCACCATGTTATCTGGCTGTCATGCCATAAAATTAAACTTCAGGGAGATTTTTAAATAAAATAGCATTCTGAGCAGTGTATTTAGTAAGATCCTTGTCTAAAATACACCCATCCACAAAACCCATACTGCGCAAGGAGAAAAGACGAATGCTTGAAGCCTTTTATGCCACAGAGCGCGGTAGTCTGGAAGATGCCACCATTAACGGTGGTTTTGATTTGCATCCAGATCTGGTCTGGATTGACCTGATTGCCCCTTCACAAGAAGAACAGCAATGGGTACTGGACGCATACTCACAAAATTTACCCACATTAAAGTCTTTGGAAGACATTTCATCTTCGGCGCGATTCTACCGCGATGATGACGGTATTTTACACATTAGTACCTATTTTTTAACTAAAAATAAAAACTATCAGGTCGATGGCGAAACTGAAGACAATTCCAGTATTTTAGCCACGGTACAAACGGTTGCCTTTATTCTGCACAAAGAGCACCTGTTTACCCTACGCGGTGAAAAATTAGTGGCTTTTCGTGCTTTTCGGGCACGAGCACGACGCAATGACTACGAAATTGACTACAAAGACCCGACTTGGGTCTTACTAGGCTTGCTAGAGGCTAAGTTAGACGAGCTTGCGGATATCTTGGAAGATATCCACAAGGACTTGGAAAAGTATTCCACAGAAGTTCTGAATAACCGCCATCGTGAGCAAATTTTAGACCTCGATGACATGATTACCCGACTGGCACAATTAGAAGACATGCTTGGAAAAGCACAACTGTGTTTGATTGATTTACGTCGTGTCCTGACCTTTTTGGCACGTCCACGTGCGTTGGGCAGTCATATTTACGATGCCGACATTCGAGAACTCAGTGAAGATGTACGCTCACTGGTCGAACACGATGCCTTCTTATTCCAGAAAGTGCGCTTCTTGCTCGATACCACTTCAGGTTTCATTAACACCGAACAGAACGACACGATTCGTCGATTCTCGATTTTACCGAGTATGTTAGCGCCACCGATGTTGGTTGCCAGTGTTTATGGTATGAACACCGATGTGTTACCTTTTGCCAAGGGCACCACCAGTTTTATTGTGGTCAGTATTATTTTAATTGGCTTCTTTATTGGCCCATTAATTTACTTTAGATGGAAAAAATGGATTTGATGCCTTTTATTCCCTCTCTTTTTAGGCATAGGTATCTACACATCTTTAGGTACCTAGTGCAATGGTTGCGATTTCATTCAGTTCATCTATTGAATATTCTGAGAGCAGTTGAAGAGTATTTAGTAAAATCGAGAGTCCTGCCAATATGGCAGGCGCACTCTCTATCTTGCCTCTTTTCTGCTGTCTACCTGAAAGCCTAGTCAAAAATGCACGGACTTTCTGATTTTGCTCATCTGTACAACGCTGCACTCTCCACGTCAACACACAAGCCATACAATTGATCAGCAAACGCCTTAAAATCGCTTCTGGGGTAGTCTGAAGCCATGACTCAATATCATGACCTGCTTGCTTGAGAAGTTTGAAATAACATTCGATTGACCAACGCCAGTAATACCAAGTTGTCAATTCCACTGCGGTAATCTCGGTTGATACATTGCTGATCAATGACCATCTTGCAACTGTCTTATCATTAATATCTTTAACCACCGCAATAATCAGTCTAGCCTCAATTGCAGCACCTTTCTGAGGAGCAACTCTTTGACCTAAAGAATCTTTTTTATTTGATTTTGCAGCACGGGTAAGCCGAACATTGGTTTCTCCAACATAAAGCATATGTTGATTACCCTTGTAAGAAATGGGTTTCACTTGCTGTATTTCGATACGTTCAGCAACTTCTCCAACTTTACATATTTCACCCTGATGCTCAATCCGATTGCCTTCCTTTGCTCGAATAAGCCATTGAAAACCATGACTGCTTAATTCCCTGAGATGAGCAATGGAATCTCCTTCACGATCAATAATATGTACGCAGGTTTTCTCAAGAGGAAACTGTTCAACTTTTTGTATTTGTTCAGAAAGGGAGTCTAAATGAGTTTTACGTTCGGTCTGTTGCTCATTAAATGTCGAATAGCAACCTGAAGCACTAGAAAGGGTTTGAGCTAATGGAGCAACAGGAAGTCCAGAAGCAGCATCAACAAGTAAGCTCGTTTGTAATTCATAGCCTGAGTCGTACTGATGTGTCCTTTGGAGTTTTTGAGTTCTATTACGATGTGTCACATATTGGATTTGTGACCAATCATGAATAACTAAAGCATAGCGATGCGGCGATGTCTTAATCTGATCACAAGCAAGCTGTTGAATAGGTTCATTTAATTGTTTAAATGAAATTTTATCATTATTTAAAAACCGCCATACAGCTTGCGTCGTTGCGAAACTATTTTTTTGAGCAGAGGCAATATCTTTGATTGCAGGGGCAAGTGAAGCAAGAGGATTCATATTGAACTGAACAAGGTTGTTGTAACGTTTGACAAGGCGCTGATCTAAGCGAGAGATGTTAAAATTGAAGAGCATGCTCTTCAATTTAACGCAAAACATGGAAATTGTGTAGATACCTATGCTTTTTAGGCATAGGTATCTACACATCTTTAGGTACCTAGTGCAATGGTTGCGATTTCATTCAGTTCATCTATTGAATATTCTGAGAGCAGTTGAAGAGTATTTAGTAAAATCGAGAGTCCTGCCAATATGGCAGGCGCACTCTCTATCTTGCCTCTTTTCTGTTGTCTACCTGAGAGCCTAGTCAGAAATGCACGGACTTTCTGATTTTGTTCATCTGTACAACGCTGCACTCTCCACGTCAACACACAAGCCATGCAACTGATCAGCAAACGCCTTAAAATCCCTTCTGGCGTAGTCTGAAGCCATGACTCAATATCATGGCCTGCTTGCTTGAGAAGTTTGAAATAACATTCGATTGACCAACGCCAGTAATACCAAGTCATCAATTCCACTGCGGTAATCTCGGTTGGTACATTGCTGATCAATGACCATCTTGCAACTGTCTTTTCATTAATATCTTTAACCACCGCAATAATCAGTCTAGCCTCAATTGCAGCACCTTAATCCAGTCAGCAAAACTGAATGGACTGGACCCTTATGCCTATTTAAGTGATGTGTTGAAAAGACTGCCGACACAGAAAATAATCCAGGTTGAAGAATTACTACCGCATAAGTGGAAGCCTGCCTGACTCAAATAAGCTTCACCGGATGCTTACGAATAAAGCGGGAAACTAAACGCAATAAAAAAGCACCTTACAAGAAGGTGCTTTTTTGATGGTTTTTTCAGTTTTAGACGATTAGCTGCAAATCATCTTGCAAATGACAGGCTTGAATGATCTTCATCATTTTTTCAGGAACCGCTTTAAACTGTAAGCCCTTGGCTTCAGGCGTCTGACGCAACCATTGCACCAAAACGGCCAAAGCTAAAGTACTCCCGTGTTCTAGCTGCGCCAAATTAACCACCAAAGGCAACTGCTGCTTACGAATCAACTGCAGACCTTTTTGGTAATATTGCTCTGCATTACTGAAATCTATTTTTCCAGAAACACATAATTCCTGATTTGATAATTCAATCACGCCACACCTAACCTATTTTTTCTTTTCAACCGCAGCTTCTGCATCTGGCTTAAAGGTTGCAATGGCTTTATCAATATTGCCACCATTACGCTTCACGTTCGCTGCAAACTGGTTACGGAATTGCAAACCTAAATCAATACCCGACACGTTAATGTTACGGATTTTCCATTGGCTGCCTTTGTCTGCCAACTGGAATGACACAGGAATTTTTTCACCATTATGCAAGAAATCAATGGTCACCACTGGGTTCTTGCTGTTGGTCGCCTTATAAGGACGCATGGTGTAGCTTTGGTTGCTAAATTTCGCAAACGCTGTGCCATAGTTCTCAATTAAGGTTTCACGGAAGTTTTTCTCAAACTGCGCGCGCTGTGCTGCTGAACTGTATTGGTTCGTCGCATAAGTACCCATCACAATACGGGTAAATGCTTGCGCATCTACATACGGATCAAGGTTTTGACGCACAATCGTTTTGACCAATGCTGGATTGTTCTGCAATTTAGCATGATCTGCTTTTAAACGTGCAATCAAGCTATCGGCAACTTTTTTCACAAAAGCTGGTGGCGCTTCTGCAGGTGCAGCGAATGCAGTTCCTGCCAACATGGTTGAAAGTACACTTACCGCCAGAGTTTGCTTTAAAAGTGTTTTCACGGACAATCTCCTTCATTACTCAACAAATGACACTTCTGCATCTGTTGTTTCAGCTGTCGCTGTGTCTTTATCTGCGTCTGACGCTGCGTTGGATGTTTTCGCTGCACCGCCAGTAATAAACTTACTGATTAAATCTTCTAAATCCATGGTGCCTTGCGTGTTGGCAATACTTTCGCCACGCTTCACAAAGTTCAAACCACCACCTGGAACCACTTTGAGATATTTCTCACCCAATAAACCATTGGTTGCTACCATTATGTAAGCATCCTCATCAATACTGGTGATGGATTTCATGTTACCCAACAGTTGTTGTTCCATTTCTTTTTGTTGCTGAGGGCTTGCTTCTTGGTATTCTGCACTGTAACGCAATTCTTCAAGCGCATAATTTTGCACTGTTTTTAGTTGTTCAGGATTAAAACTGGTCAACTTGCCATCCAGTTCAAATTCAACTGTAGCCAAACGCGATACAGGGTCTAGGGTAATATCATTGACGCGACCAATGGTGACACCGCTCATAGTGACTTTGGCGCGTGGTTTTAAACCATTCACGTTGTCAAAAGTTGCGGTCATATTGTAACTGTCGCGCAAATTGGTACCCACCAATCCACTGACTTTCATGGCCAAGAAAAATAATGCAATGCCTGTCAAAATGACAAATACACCTACGGCCAGCTCACTTGTACGTGATTTCATTAAACACCTCCGAACATGACCGCAGTCAACACAAAATCAAAACCTAAAACACATAATGAAGAATACACCACGGTTCGTGTGGTTGACGTCGCAATGCCTTCCGATGTTGGGACACAGGCATAGCCTTGATATACTGCAATCCAAGTACAAATTAATGCAAAAACAAAACTTTTAATAATTGTGCCGTTAAAAATATCTTTATAGAACTGCACGCTGCTTTGCATACCGCCCCAGAAAGAGCCTTCATCGACACCTAGAAAATCGACCCCAACCATTTTGCCGCCCATAATGCCAATCGCAGCAAAAATAATGGAGAGCATTGGCAGGCTGACAATTCCTGCCCATAAACGTGGTGACACAATACGCTTGAGTGGGTCTACCCCAATCATTTCCATACTGGCCAATTGTTCTGTGGCTTTCATCAGACCAATTTCTGCTGTTAAGGCAGAGCCTGCACGTCCTGCAAATAACAGTGCAGCCACGACAGGCGCCAACTCACGCAATAAAGTCAAAGACACCATGGTGCCTAACATGGCTTCTGAACCGATATTGACCAAAATGGAGTAGCCTTGTAAGCCCAAGACCAAACCAATAAATAAACCCGACACCGCAATAATCAATAACGACATCACGCCAACACGGTACATTTGGTACAGGAACAGCTTCACCCCAAGCAGGGTTGGCATGGAAAATAGAATTTGCAACAACATTTGGGTGGCGACACCAATGCCACGAACACGCTCAATGACGCGTTGACCTAATGCGGCAATAGCATTCATGAACGCACCTCATCACTTAAATAAGCCCGATGGCTAAATTGATAATCGACTGGCCCTTCGGCAGCGCCTGTTAAGAACTGACGTACAAATGCCGATTCATGCTGTTTTAATTCTGTAGGTGTACCTTCGCCCTGAATCACGCCTTCCGCGATAATATAAATGTAGTCGGCAATTGATAAAGTTTCACCAACATCATGCGAGACGATGATGGTGGTTAAATCCAACGCTTCACGCAAGGAACGGATTAAACGGGTCAACACACCTTTTACAATCGGGTCTTGCCCTGCAAACGGCTCATCGTACATGATCAATTCAGGGTCTAACGCAATCGCACGTGCCAATGCCACACGACGGTTCATCCCGCCTGAGAGTTCTGCAGGCATAAGTTGTTCTGTACCACGCAAACCGACTGCTTCAAGTTTTAAAGCCACCAATTCTGCAATTAAATGTTCAGGCAACTGGGTATGTGCACGCAATGGAAACGCGACGTTTTCATATACGCTCATATCGGTAAATAACGCACCGCTTTGGAATAACATGCCCATACGTGCGCGCGCAGCAAATAACTCCTGACGCGACATTTGCGCAAGATTTTTTCCATCCAGAAAAATATCACCATGATCGGGAGTCAACTGACCACCAATCAAACGTAATAACGTGGTTTTACCAGTACCTGAAGGTCCCATAATGGCAGTAATTTGACCACGGCGAATCTTTAAACTGACATTTTCGAAAATGACACGTTTCCCTCGTTTAAAGCTCAGTTCATTGACTTCAATCAATGACGGCTCATGTTGAGGCATTGGATTATTCATAGCTGAGGGTCTTCCTGCATTTTTTCAGCACGCATACTATAAAGGATTGAAGCGCAAAATGTTATCTAGCAAATTTTTAAAAACTGTGCACGTATTGTTCAAGCAGTCTTATTATTGTTATTTAAATCACTTTTAGGACAGCAACAATTTAAAAGTAAGAAGAAATAATATAATACATTAAATTGCATAAGATGAGTGCTAAACCAATATACGGCATCATTCCCTCTCTCGTCTGCATGAGCAATCGTAAGCTATTGATGTTCATAATTAGCAAATAGAGTTAAAAACGTGACCTATTATACATTTTATTTATCTAAAGCAAAAATATTTAACATAAAAAAACCAGTGCTGAGCACTGGTTTTTCTTTATACAAATGACTATCGCGGTTTTAGTCGTTAAATTTACGACGTGGGCGATCAAAACCACCTTCACGGCGTGGACGATCTGAATTGAACTCGCGACGTGGACGATCTTCGCCACCAAAAGAACGCTTAGGACGATCATCAAACGAACGTGGTTGACGGTCACCAAAACCACCTTCACGACGTGCAGGACGATCACCGAAGCTACCTTCACGACGTGGTTTGTAGTCTACGCGGTTGCCACGGTTGTCATCATTCGCATCAAAACGCGGCTTATCGTTGAAGCCACCTTCGCGACGCGGACGGTCTGAATTAAATTCACGACGTGGACGGTCATCAAATGAACGCTGTGGACGATCACCGAAACCACCTTCACGGCGCGGACGGTCTGAGTTGAACTCGCGACGCGGACGATCTTCAAATGAACGTTGTGGACGGTCACCGAAACCACCTTCACGGCGTGGACGGTCTGAGTTGAACTCACGACGCGGACGATCTTCACCAAATGCAGGACGTTCACCACGTGGTTTGTCATCAAAGCTGCGACGTGGACGTTCATCACCGCCTTCACGACGTTTAAAGTTGCTTTCGCCTTCAAAACGACGACCGCCACCAAAACCGCCACGACCACCGCGACCGCCATCACGACGACCACGACCACCGTCACGACCAGAACGTGCTGGAGGTGGAGATGGCTCTAAGCCTTCAATTTCTGAAACGCTTAAACGAGCATCTAAGAAATCTTCCAACGCACGGATTTTGCCACGCTCACGGTAAGTTGCCAAAGTAATCGCGTTACCAGTACGGCCCGCACGACCTGTACGACCAATACGGTGTACATAGTCTTCATTTTTCATTGGTAAACCGAAGTTAATCACGTGAGAAATAGTTGGTACGTCTAAACCACGTGCTGCAACGTCTGTTGCAACCAAGATTTTTGCACGGCCTTCACGAATGCTGCGTAAACGACGGTTACGAACGGTTTGTGGCATTGCACCATGTAGCGCAACAACCGAGTGACCCGCTTCAGCCAATTCTTCAGCCAACATATCGGTATCTTCTTGAGTAGATGCGAATACAACCGCTTGATCTACACCTTCATCAGATAACCAGTGTGACAATAATTTTTTCTTGTGCTCGAAACCATCAGTCCAGTGTAAAGTCTGGGTGATGTCCATGTTCGTTGAGTGACCTGTTTCAATCGCAATACGTACAGGCTCATTCATCATGCGTTCTGCAAGTGTGATAATACGGCTGGCAAAAGTTGCAGAGAACATCAAGGTTTGCTTACGGTTAGCAGCTAAATCGCTAATCGCTTCTAGGTCTTCAGAGAAGCCTAAATCGAGCATACGGTCAGCTTCGTCTACAATTAAGGCATCAACTTTATCAAGTTTGATTTGACGACGGTTCACCAAGTCAAGTAAACGACCTGGAGTCGCTACAACCACTTGCGCACCTTTTAATTGTTGGATTTGCTTACCAAAAGGCATACCACCCATGATTGCTGCAATACGTACACCTTTCATGTGACGTACAAATGCAATCGCGTCTTGGCTAACTTGTTGAGCCAATTCACGTGTTGGGCAAAGCACTAAAATTGACGGCTGAGTAATAGCTTTCATACGCTCTTTAAATGGTACGAAAGTATCTTGATTAGCAAGCGCGTTTAAAGTTGGGAGTAAAAATGCAGCAGTTTTACCAGAACCTGTTTGGCTAGATACCAATAAGTCTTTACCTTCAAGTGCCGCTGGGATCGATTGTTCTTGAACAGGAGTCGGCGTAGTAAAGTTCAAGCCTTCTAAAGCTTGTTGTAAAGATTCATGTAAAGAAAAATCAGCAAAAGTTTTGCTCATAGAGATTTTCACCCTGAAAATGGGTGCTCCATTAAATAAAGTCAGATGGACATCGGCAAAAAGCGGTACAGCAATTATCGCTGACAATTTAAGATTCAGCGGCGATCCGAGTAACGACGATGTGATATAACGCACGCATGATTACGGCTTAACCTGAAGGAATCGCTTTAGCGATTGGGGCGCGAGATATCGTCCTCTCTTTGGACCGCACGCGCATACACAATGATTAGAAGAGAAATGTTCAGGTAATGAACAGAAATTAAGTGCGTGCGCGGATTATAGCAGGATTATTTTAAAAGTCACCTTATTTAATCGACTTTTGCTGTTTTTTGTGTAAACAGTGATAGATTCTGCTTTTATGGCTAGTATATGGACGATAACAACAGATTTAAAACCAGCAGTTTTAGACCGTTAGGTAAAAGAAAAGCCCTCAGGATGAGAGCTTTGCTAAGTGTCTTATTTAAGTATAAATATGATCAGCTGATTATTTCGCTGCTTCGCCCCAAGCAGGCACAACCGCTTTCATAAGTGGTTTTAACATTTTCATTGAACATGCCAAAACTTGCCCATTTTCCATAGAGTCGCTGCCACCACGTGCATCGACCACAGTACCGCCCGCTTCTTTCACAATTAACTCACCCGCAGCAATATCCCACGGTTTTAAGCCAAGTTCAAAATAACCATCTAAACGACCTGCAGCCACATAAGCCAAGTCTAATGCAGCAGAACCTGCACGGCGGTATTGAGCGCCTGCTTCTGTCACATTCAATAAACTTTCAAAATGGTTTTTGGCATAAGAAACAATTTCGCCATCGCGCTTAGCACGATAAGCATGACCCACTGCCAAGAAGGTGTTGTCTAAACTGTCTTTTACATTTACACGAATACGACGTTGATTCATCATCGCACCACGGCCACGGCTCGCAGAGAACAACTCATCTTTTACAGGATCGTAAATAACACCGTGCTGTGTCACACCTTTGTGTTGCACTGCAATCGAAATACAGAAATGAGGGAAACCGTGAACAAAGTTTAGCGTGCCATCTAAAGGATCAATCACCCAACACCAGTCGGCATCGTGACCTTTGCCTTCCTGCATGCCAAATTCTTCGCCCAAGAAGCTGTGATTTTTATAACTTTTGCGTAATGTATCAATGGTCAATTGCTCGAGGTAACGATCTACGCGCGTTACAGGACCATCAATGCCTTTTTCTTCGACTTGTAGATCGAGTTTATGACGATTCTGATGCGCTTTTAAAAGCTCTTGACCAACTGTTTGAGCCGCACGCGCAGCCATCACCACCATAGGTTCCATTGAACACCCACTACAAATTTGAAGAGTTTGATAAAGAATAATGCATGAAAGCCCCAATATTTTAGCAAATATTGAGGCTTTTGGGGAAGAAGTGTTGCTAAAAATTAATTCAATATAGATTGATGCAGTTTTTGCCAAGCATTTTGCATTGATTTTTCAATGCCTTGTGCATCTAAACCTGCCTGTTGCAGCATTTGACCATGTGTCGCTTGTTGCATAAAGCTATCTTCTAAACCTAAATGAATAATCGGTTTGACAATCTGGACCTTCGCCAAGTATTCACTCACGGCACTGCCTGCACCACCCATAATCGCATGCTCTTCTACAGTGACGAATAATGCAGTGCTGTCTGCAATCTCAGCTAACAGTTTTTCATCCAATGGCTTCACAAAACGCATATTCACCACACGTACTGCGACATCATGCTGCTGAGCAAATGCTTCTGCCGCCTCAACTGCCGCTTGCACACGGCTACCAAAAGCCAGCACTGAAATATAGTCATCATATTGTGGATTGAACTGCGCCACAATTTCAGCTTGTCCTAATGGAATTGCTGTCATTTGCTGCTGAATTTCGACACCCAAACCATGCCCGCGTGGATAACGCACTGCTGCAGGACCGTTATATAAATAAGCGGTGTGCAGCATTTGACGACATTCATTTTCGTCTTTTGGCGCCATAATCACGATATTCGGTACGGTACGCATATAGGCGTAGTCGTAAGCACCTGCATGGGTTGGACCATCTTCACCCACCAAACCTGCACGATCGATGCCAAAAGTGACATCTAAGTTTTGCAAAGCGACATCATGAATCAGTTGGTCATAACCGCGCTGCAAGAATGTAGAGTAAATCGCCACCACAGGCTTTAAACCTTCGCAGGCCATGCCCGCAGCCAAAGTCACGGCATGCTGTTCGGCAATCGCGACGTCAAAATAGCGTTCAGGAAATTGTTTGGCAAATTGCACCATGCCCGAACCTTCGCACATGGCTGGCGTAATTGCCAATAAACGCGAATCTTGTTCTGCCTGATCACATAACCACTGCCCAAATACATCAGAATATTTAGGTGCGGTAACTGGTGCAGCTTTGGCATGAATTTTACCAATGGCGTGATATTTAATTTGATCGGCTTCTGCAGGCGCAAAGCCTTTGCCTTTTTTGGTATAAACGTGAATTAAACGTGGGCCTTTACGTTTTTTCAGCGCATTGAATACGTGTGTGAGTTGTTCAACATCATGTCCATCGAAAGGGCCGAAATAATCAAACCCAATCGCTTTAAATAAATTGTCTGCAGCTTCAGTGGCAGCACAGTGTAAACGCGAGTTATACGTCCATTTCGGATGTGGCTGCACGTAAGCTTCGCCAGTTTCACTGACATAAACCGATTCACCACGTTCCCAAATAGCAGCAAGATGTTTAGCAAAGCCGCCTGTGCTGCATGAAATTGACATATCGTTGTCATTCAGCACCACCATCATATCGGCTTGGTGAGCCACGGCATCATTCATGGCTTCAAAAGCCATACCTGCCGTCATGGCACCATCGCCAATAATGGCAACAACTTCACACGGGTTTTGTTGATAACGTCGTGCCAACGCCATCCCCAATCCTGCAGAAATTGCTGTTGAGGAGTGACCAACACCAAAGGTATCAAAAATAGATTCTTCACGCGCAGGGAATGCAGCCAAACCATCTTTGGCGCGAATGGTGGTGAGTTGCTCGCGGCGTCCTGTTAGGGCTTTATGCGGATAAGCCTGATGACCGACATCCCAAATTAAGCGATCGTGTGGGGTATTAAAGCAATAATGCAGCGCAACGGTCAGTTCGATCACGCCTAAGTTTGCGCCAAAGTGTCCTCCACTTTGACCTGCGGCATACAAAATGAATTGACGTAACTCATCTGCCACCTGTGGAAGCTGGCTTTGCGCGAGTAAACGTAATTGCTGCGGATGGTCAATCTCATCGAGCAATGGTGTTACAGGGCGTTGAGTTGGAATTTCTGTATACAGCATATGTGGCAAAGCCTTCTAAAGCCTGGCAAATCCTAAGCGAGGTCAATGGGAATTACTCGATCATATAACCGAATGGTATTACCTTCAATCAGCCACATTTCTAGCGATGTAGTTTTGAGCAGTGATTTCAGTTGGGCACACGTTGGGTGGGTAGATTATCCTGAATAATCTAACTATTTATCAACCATTATCGTGCGCTTTATACAAAAAAGAAAATCTTCTGTATAAATTCGTGTTCGCTATTCTACTAATGTCTGAGCATTACGCTATACTTTAAACAATTTATCGACTATTTCACGAGTTAAACAGTGCCGATTAAGTTTGTCGCAACCTCACGATTACCGACCGCATTTGGTGAATTCAACATTACGGTATTTCAAGATCCTGAAACTGGCGAAGAACACGTGGCATTATCCAAAGGTTTGGACACTGCGCCAACCCAGCCTGTTCTGGTACGGATTCACTCAGAATGTTTAACTGGCGATGCTTTCGCGTCTTTAAAATGCGACTGTGGCCCACAGCTTCAAGCCACTCAACGCCTGATTAATGATGCAGGACAAGGTGTGATTTTGTATTTACGCCAAGAAGGTCGCGGGATTGGCTTGACCAATAAAATTCGTGCTTATGCCCTGCAAGATCAAGGACATGACACGGTGGATGCCAATTTAATGCTGAATTTACCTGCCGATGCACGTCGCTATGATATGTGCAGCATTATGCTAGATCATTTGCAGGTTAAAGCTGTGCGCTTAATCACCAACAACCCTTTGAAAATTCAAGCATTACAGGAACAAGGGATTACGGTGGTAGACCGTGTGCCTTTAACTGTGGGTCTAAATCCATTCAATGAAGAATATTTGCAAACCAAACACGAACGCATGGCGCACATGTATGATAAAGGTGACTTCTGAGTCACCTTTTAATTTTTGAATTAAATAATTTCTACTCAACTTACTTAAATCGTCATCGAAAAAATACGGTTATTTGGCATGCGACGTTTTAAACGCAAATCAAAGGCCATACAAATATTGCGCACAAAAGGTTTACCTTTTTCCAAAATCTGAATGTGCTGATCTTGAATGAGCAGTAATTCATCTTCCTGCATTTCCTGTAACTGTTGCAGCACTTGCTCAATTTCAGGAAATGCCAATTCTGGACTGGCCCACGACGTTTCAAAGCTGCACATTAAATTTAAAATATGCTGACGTATTACCAAATCTTCCCGATCCAGCACATGCCCTTTAAACACAGGAATTTCATTGCAGGCTAAACGGGCATAATAATCTTCAATGCTTTTTTCATTTTGCGCAAAGCTATACCAACTGTCGCTAATAGATGAAACACCCAAGCCAATCATAAGCTGCGTTTTAGATGCGGTATAGCCCATAAAATTACGGTGCAAGGTACCATTTTTAAACGACTGATACATACCATCACGTTCTAAGGCAAAGTGATCCATCCCAATTTCATGATAACCATAGGCCAAAAGACGCTGTTTGCCTTCTTCATAGCACTGACGTTTTAATTCATCTTTAGGTACATCTTCATCTTTAAAACCACGCTGCCCATTGCCTTTAATCCATGGCACATGCGCATAACTGTAAAATGCCAAACGGTCTGGCATTAAACGTTGGGTCTGCTCAATGGTATTCAGTACATCGTCTAGATTTTGAAAGGGCAAACCAAAAACCAAATCATGTGAAATAGAATCATAGCCAATTTCACGCGCCCACTCGGTCACACGTTGCACATGCTCAAAAGGCTGCATCCGATGAATGGCGCGCTGCACTTTTTCATTATAATCCTGCACGCCATAACTGACCCGACGAAAACCCAAGTCATATAAGGCCTGTAAATGTTCGCGGGTGGTGTTATTGGGATGACCTTCAAAACTAAATTCGTGCTGTTCTGCCACTTTGGCTTTTGCCAGAATGCCTTGAATGAGCTGCGTCAAATGTTCGACAGAAAAGAAAGTTGGTGTGCCACCGCCCAAGTGAATTTCTTTAATGATGGGAGTGCTTTCGAGCAATTGGCAATATAAGTCCCACTCTTTTAATAACGCCTGAATGTATGGCTGTTCAACTTCATGGCGTTTGGTGACACGTTTATGACAGCCACAAAAAGTGCATAGACTTTCGCAAAATGGCAAATGAATATACAGACTAATGCCTTCGCTGGCATTAGATTCATCAAAAGAACGCTTCAGCGTCTGCTGCCATGCCTCGGCTGAAAAGGTAGCATCATCCCAATAAGGTACGGTTGGATAACTGGTATAACGTGGTCCAGGCACATTGTATTTTTGAATTAAAGAATTTGCCTGCTGTGTCATCCACTCTGCCCCATTCAGTTAATTGCTGCTGACTAAAATTTAGATTGTAAAAACTATTGTGCTGAGCTTAGGCATGGAAATCAACCTAGTCTTTTGCTCGGAATACATGCTGAAATACAAAGCACCTTGCGCAATTGCCTGAGCGATTTGCAGCAAACTGGATAAACCCCTTAATTTTTAGACAGTTTTATGTTTTGATGTAAGCCATTTTATTTTTATGCTGAGGTGGCCATGTCGCATCCTACTCACGCGGATATTCAACGTGTACGTGAATTTCTTCTCGATTTGCAGGCGCGAATTTGTGCGGCTTTAGAACAACAAGAACAGGCAGGTGGCGGAAGCGCACAGTTTGAAATTGATGACTGGCAACGTCCTGAAGGTGGCGGTGGTCGTTCCCGTGTCTTACAAAACGGTACAGTCATTGAAAAAGGCGGGGTGATGTTTTCGCATATCAATATTTCCAAACTGCCTGCTTCTGCAACTGAGCGTCATCCCAATATTGCAGGCGCACCTGCGCAAGCGATGGGTGTATCATTGGTAATTCACCCGAAAAACCCGCATGTACCCACCTCGCACGCCAATGTGCGTTTATTTGTCGCTGAACCTGAAGGACAACCGCCAATTTGGTGGTTTGGTGGTGGTTTTGACCTGACACCATTTTATCCAAATGATGAAGATGTGTTGGCATGGCACCAAACAGCACATGACTTATGTGCGCCTTTTGGCGATCAAGTCTATGCAGAACATAAACAATGGTGTGATGACTATTTTTATTTAAAGCACCGTGATGAACAGCGTGGCGTGGGTGGTTTATTTTTTGATGATCTGAATCAATGGGACTTTGACACCTGTTTCAACTATATTCAGGCGGTGGGTAACGGTTATTTGGCTGCAATTCTGCCTATTTTTGAGCGTAATCGTGACAAAGCCTATACCGAAGCACAACGTGAGTTCCAGCTTTACCGTCGTGGACGTTATGTGGAATACAATCTGGTCTATGACCGTGGCACTTTATTTGGCTTGCAGACAGGTGGACGGATTGAGTCCATTTTAGTCAGCTTACCAAACTTGGCGGGATGGTCGTACCGTCCTGAATGGGCAGAAGATTCCGCAGAGAAAAAACTCACCGACTATTACTTAAAACCACGCGATTGGTTAAATCTCAAGACGAGTTAAAGCTCGCGACTGGTGAAACCTTGCGTACATCGCAGTGTAAAAAAGATCACATTCAAGGTTCAAAAAAGCGATTCTTCCACGAATCGCTTTTTTACTTACAAACTTTATTGCTTATTTTCAAATCAATAAATATGCACAGCATGAATTAACTGTCATGATAGTGCGGATGGATTTTAATAGATGATGTGACCGCGCACCCTATTCGACCATGCACAAATAGGATTTAACTATCCATACATCAAACCATGAGTCAAAGGCGAATTCATCAAACTGTCAAAGCCTTATGTCACACTGCGCCACATCTGTCAGGAGATCCGCATGTTTAGCCCGCTGTTCAAACACAAAATCTTTTTATTTTGGGCAACCTTTGCCATGTTACTTGGCTCAATTTGCATGACCTTTATTTTTGAAAGTCATCTTTCAGATGGCTTAGCCATTAGTAGCAGCATTTTAGCGGGCATTGCCATGTTCGTGATTGCCACTATTTTGGTATTAGAAACCGTTTTAGAGATTTGTAATCCTTAAGTCCAAAGACTCCCACCGTTTTATACCGCCATAGGCTTTAGTCCGCGCTGAATTTGACGTATATTGATGCACATTTCAGCACATGGATTTTGGCAAATGCGCAAACAATTTGCCGTGATTGGCAACCCAATTGAACAATCACGTTCTCCTGAACTGCATCATGCCTTTGCAGAAAAAACAGGCATTGACCTGCAATACAGCAAACGCCTTGCCCCTCTTGATGGTTTTAGAGACAGTGTTGCAGACTTTTTTAATCAGGGCGGTGTAGGCATGAATGTGACCGTGCCTTTTAAAGAGCAAGCATTTGCCCAATGTGGCGTATTAACCGAACGTGCCAAAATTGCCAAAGCAGTCAATACCTTGTGGATGCAAGATGGTGTTTTGCATGGCGACAATACCGATGGTCAGGGTTTGGTTGATGCCATTCGTGCTTTGGGCTGGAATTTAGAGCACAGTGATATTTTGATTATTGGCGCTGGTGGTGCAACCCGCGGGGTAATTTATCCGTTGGTACAAGCAGGCGCAAAAAAAATTGTGATTGCCAACCGCACCCTTGCCCGTGCTGAACAACTGGTTGCTGACCTACAAGCTGCCGTACCGCAAGCAGAATTACAAGCCATGGCACTTACCGATTTAACAGGTCAATTTGATTTAGCCATTAATGCGACGTCTGCCAGCTTAACGGGAGATGCCCTCACCTTGCCTGAGTGTTTGCAGTTTAATTTTGCTTATGAAATGGCTTATGGCAAACCTTCAAGCTTTTTACAGCAAGCCAAAGCGCGTGGCGTACCGACATCGGAAGGTTTTGGCATGCTGGTCGGACAGGCGATTGAATCTTTTTATATTTGGAATGGCGTGAAACCTGAATTAAAAGATTTCCTCTAAATCATCACCAAATAAAAATAGCCCTTGAGCAGCAAAGGGCTATTTTTTTATTTAAACTGGGCAATCTTGTTGAACGCTGATTGCCCATTTTTCACCCACGGTTTATTTTACAAATTTCTGCATATCTTCATACACATCCATATATAACTCATAATCAATCTGTTCAGCCTGATCTTCAGTTAAAGTGCGAATTGAATTTTGGCTCAATTTGCCCTGCTGACGATCAACATACGTCTGCCCCAAAATGTGTGCCGTTTTCTTTAAATTCTCCAAGTCAGGCACATCCCAATCATAAGCTGCTTCATAGGCTTTTAAATATTGCTGAGCAAATATCTGTTGTGGTTGCTTGTATTGCTGTTTCAGCTTACGCCATTCAAGTGCGACTTTATTTTCATCGACTGCATCTTCAGTCAAATTATTGATACGACGACCAATTGCATTATTGAATTGCTCATCTTCTTCTAAATGATGCTTGGCTTGTAAAGCTTCAATCCGTTTTAGCGCGGCACCTTTCGGGTCATAGTAGCGCTCATCACTGAACCAATAGGCATACACTTCTGCCATTTCCTGCAAGGTTTGTGGACTAAGATTTTTTACCCACGTACTTTGCTCTGCTGCCATGTGCACTAAAAATAAAGTCTGATAAGTCTGACTAAAAGATTCTGTTTGTTGATAGGTTTTTTGCGCCAACTGCGCCAATTCTTCATCATAACTTAAGGCAGGTTTTACAGTGGTCTTATCTTTATTTTCTGCAGTTTCCTGCTCCAAAGTCCGCCCTAAATTTGTCACCCATTTTTCTAAAATTGAGTCTTTGCTGACCTCTTGAATGGATTTGGCTTGACGCAGCGCACTACGGTCAATTTTGCTGGCTTGCCCATAATTCGCAATGCTGACATCGTTATACACATGAATTGTGCCGTAATTTTCGCGTTTAAATTGCAACGCATAATCAATTTTTGCAGCACGCCCCTGATCATCTAAAGCCACATCAATTTGAATCGGTGTTTTTTTATCTTTAGGTGTAGCGTTCATAATCTGCTGAATTTCAGCCTGATGTTTTTGCCACAAAGCTGCAAAAGCGGCGGCATCGACCAATTGTTCCGAACGGTATGGTTCAAAAACTTTAGCTAGCTTTTCTTGCGGTGAAGCAAAGTGCTCATCTAAAACCGATTGTGCCTGCTCAGCACGACTTGGGCTAAATGCTTCTAATTCATAGGCATAAGCACAGTAGGTTAAATCTCCAACTTTGGCTGTTTTTGCTGTTTCGATCAAACGCTGACAGTCTTGTTCGCTTAGCATACTTGCGGTGCTTGCTGAATCTTCTGCCTGCTCAGCAGCCGCTTCAACGGCTTGTTCAGCTGCGATCATGGCATCTTCACTGGCATCTGCTGAATAATCTGCCACATTACTCACTGTCGTTTCAGTTGCATAAAATTTCTGACTGACCAAATCACGTAAAGCAAGGGTGGCTTGATACGCCACAAAAGCCTCTTGGCTCATGCCATAATCTTCAGCAGTTTCATTGTGTTTCAAGTAGTCTTCAACACTTTCTTTGGCCGATGTATCTTGCGTAATTTCAGCTTGTTCAGCAGCATCTTCGGTTGTGGTCGCCTGCCCCAATACAGTCTGTTGCAAATACGGTGCATTGACCTGATCAAACATGGCAAGCTGCAGCAACATATCTTCCAAACTACTGTTCAAACGAATTTTTTCACTAATTTTTTGCTGACGGTCTTGTGCAGTTAAAGATAACTTTTGAATATGTTTAGAATCTGCCAATACATACGGCACCGCATTCATGGCTTTTAAGTATTCGGCAAATTGTGCCACTTTAATCCGCTCAAAATCGGCTTTGTATTTAGAAAAGTCGATATAGGCAAAGTCATTTTGACTGTCTTTATTCACCAAATAAGGCAACAAAGAAAAATAGTTGGTATAGAACTTATATTCATTAAAATCGACCACCATCGGTACTTTCATTTGCACCAAAAGTGTCGGTTTTTCATAGCGTGCTGCTACATTCAAAGCAGCAATTTTTTGCCGATAATGCACCGAGCCATCGTAGCTAAACTCAGTATCATTCAATACATTCAACAGAAAATTAAAAGGACTCGATTTTTCGATTGCCCCTGCAGCATAGGAAGCAGAGTTTTGTTCCTTAGCCATTGCCGTATATAAGTTTTGTTTTTCTTGTGTACTTAAACGGACTTTTTGCTGTTTTAAATACTGATCTAATTGCTTTTTAAGTACAGGATCAAGTGTGGTAGGAGCAATATCCGTTACTTTTGGTATTGCTTCAACTAAATTGCTCTGTACCCGTAATTTGCCCTGAAAATCATAACTAGCTGTTTCAAAGATGGCATTTAACCCCGTAATTGCCTTTTGTTCTATACTTACCGTCTGATTGGAATTGGTCTTAATGACATGCTGCGAACAACCTGTAGCAGCTAAACTAAAAAGACATAAAGATAAATATTTTAATTGTATCTTCATTGCTAAACACCTTATATTCATTATAGATTGGTCTGTTCAAACGTACAGATTATGATACATTGTAACATAACACTTCATTCGTTTTTGTAAGGTGAATAATTTTCACTATTCGCATTTCTGACATTTTTATTCGCTATTCTTATCAATGTTTTTTGATCATGAGTGTGAATAATCAACATATCGATACAGATAATCCAAAACTATTTCTAAATTAGGATTAAGACTATGCCAGCATATAAAGCCCCATTACACGATATTCGTTTCTTAATGAACGAAGTGCTTGATTACCCGACCCATTACAAAAATCTTTCTAACGGTGAACTTGCGGACGCAGATACAGTCGATATGATTTTGGAAGGTGCAGCAGATTTCTGTGAAAATGTACTTTCTCCACTCAATCAATCTGGCGATGAAGAAGGCTGTCATTTTGAAAATGGCAATGTGACCACACCGAAAGGCTTTAAAGAAGCCTATGACCAATTTGTGCAAGGTGGCTGGCAAGGTCTGTCTTACCCTGAACAATACGGCGGTCAAAACCTGCCAATGTCGCTAAACCTCATTAAATCTGAAATGATGGGTACTGCAAACTGGTCATTCCAAATGTATCCAGGTTTAAGCGTGGGTTGTATCAACACCATTATGCAATTTGGTACAGACGCGCAAAAAGATACCTATTTACCGCACTTGGTTGCAGGTACTTGGTCAGGCACCATGTGTTTAACTGAACCACAATGCGGTACCGACTTAGGTCAGGTAAAAACTAAAGCAGAACCGCAGGCTGATGGTACTTATGCAATTTCAGGCACCAAAATCTTTATTTCTGCAGGCGAACATGACCTGACTGAAAACATCATTCATATTGTGTTAGCGCGCCTCCCAGATGCACCTGCAGGCACGAAAGGTATTTCATTATTTATCGTACCGAAATTCTTGCCAACAGCAGAAGGTACGGTGGGTGAACGCAATCCTGTCACTTGTGGCTCAATTGAACACAAAATGGGGATTCGCGCGTCTGCAACTGCAGTCCTAAACTTTGACAATGCCGTGGGTTATTTGATTGGTGAACCACACAAAGGCTTACATGCCATGTTTACCTTTATGAATACTGCGCGTATTGGTACAGCAATTCAGGGGATTTGCCATGCAGAATTGGCATTCCAAGGTGCATTGCCGTATGCCAAAGAACGTATGTCAATGCGTGCGCTTTCAGGTAAAAAAGACCCTGAAAAAGTAGCTGATGCAATCATTCACCATGCCGATGTACGTCGTATGCTCTTAACGCAAAAAGCCGTAGCAGAAGGTGGTCGTGCCATGATTTATCATGCTGCACAATTGGCAGATAAAATGAACGACGCTTTAATGCGTGGTGATACTGCTGCTTTTGAAGCGCATGATGACCATTTAGGTTTCTATACGCCAATCTTAAAAGGTTTCTTAACTGAAATGGGATATGAAGCTGCCAACCACGGCATGCAAGTCTATGGCGGTCATGGCTATATTAAAGAATGGGGCATGGAGCAAATTGTACGTGACTCACGTATTTCAACACTTTACGAAGGTACCACTGGTGTTCAGGCACTCGATTTGATTGGTCGTAAAGTCTTATTAAGCTCTAAAGGCAAAGTAATTCGTGACTACACTGCTGAAATTTTAAAATTCTGTGGTCAGCACGCACGTAATAAATACATGCGTCGTTTTGCATGGGACTTGACTAAGCTATGTGCACAATGGAATGCATTAACCGTGCGTATTATGTTGGCAGCACGTAAAGACCGTGACATCGTTTCTAGTGCTTCGGTTGATTTCTTGATGTTCTCTGGCTATGTGATGATGGCTTATTTCTGGGCGCAACAAGCGGCTGTCGCTTCAACCAAATTGGCAGAAGGCAACGGTCAGGAAACACCTGAATTCTATAAAGCCAAAATCAAAGTTGCCGATTTCTACTTTGAGCGTTTATTGCCACGCACCCAAGGTCATGCAGAAGCAATGGTGAATCCATCTAAAACCATGACCGCTTTAGCACCAGAACATTTTAGTTTTGATTACTAAAATTTTCTGGGTAGAAGCAAATAAAAGAGCGCAATATGCGCTCTTTTTTATGCCTAGATTCAAAGTTAAGACGCTAGTTTTTTTATCCATGAATTCAAATTTACTTTTAATGACCTGTTGGAAAGCCATGAAACATCCACTGGATTAGGTATAAAAATAAAAAAAAATCACTAGACATAAAATTTCTAATCGCTTCATTCAAATCACTTCTTAGCGTTTTCTTCAAGCAACATATAAATTAAATCAAGTTCGGGGCATGCATAGCCCATTGCGGTTAAAACTGCGGTAATTTGTCCACGATGATGTGTTGCATGATTAAACACGTGCATTAAGGTTGCTGCATACGGCAAACTCATGGCAACACCAGTTGATGTTTTATAATGTAAGTCTTGATCAAAAAAATTAGTATCTACTTGTTTTAAAAAGTGAATCCAGTTTTCAGCTTTCTTTTCAAGCTGTTCAATAAGCTGTGTTCTATTGGTTTCAACGATATGATCTAATGGCAACATAGCAGAATTCTGCAAAGCAAAACGTGGAAACCATAAATAATGTTCACCGACTAGCAAATGATTGAGCGTGCCAAAAATACTTTTAAAATATAAGCCCTGATCCGAGAAAAAATCACCATCTGAAACAGATACCAAAGCATGTTTTAGTTTTTGAGTCGCCCATAAATTATAGTTCGCAAGTAACTCAAAGGTTTTTAAGTCCATTCAAATTTGTCCTATTTGAGTTCTTACCACAATCTGAAAAATATTGAATTTTATATTCTCCTACAAAAACGCTTCCAATACCGAGTTTAAAAACACATGCCCTTGCTCGGTACATGCCAGTCGGTTCGGATCATCCTGCAATAATTGACGCTGACGCAAAGTGCCTAAAATATCCTGCATATCTGCTAAATTTAAACCTGTACGAGCAGCATACAGTTTTGCATCTACCCCATCATTCAGGCGCAGCGCATTCATCATAAACTCAAATGGCAGCTCTTCTGCGCTAATCGCTTTAAACTGCAAATGCTCTGCAGGCACTTTGGCTAAATAATCTTTTGGCAAACGGGTTTTCTGGAAACGATACACCCCATCAGGCAAAGTCACTTTGCCATGTGCCCCGGCCCCAATTGCTAAATAATCGCCAAATTGCCAGTAATTTAAATTATGTGCAGACGGCAGCTCTTTACGCCATGCCGAGACCTCATAATTCACAAAACCTTGCGTAGTTAAATAAGCTTCACCCTGTGCCTGAATCTCTTCCAAAACATCATCTACTGGTAAAATCGGCTGCGTGCGGAAAAATACCGTATTCGGTTCAATGGTCAATTGATACCATGAAATATGCGTTGCACCGTGTTCCACCGCCAGTTTTAAATCTTGCAGCGCCTGTTCTAGTGTTTGCTCAGGCAAGCCATGCATTAAATCTACATTAATACGCTGAAAACCTGCTTCACGTGCCAATGCAATCGCAGAAATTGCATCATCATTGGAGTGAATACGCCCTAGTTTTTGTAAATGTGCTGTATTAAAACTTTGCACGCCTATCGACAGGCGGTTAATTCCTGCAGCTAAATAATCTGCAAAAGGATCATGCTCAACTGTACCGGGGTTGGCTTCTAAAGTAATTTCACAGCCATCTTCAAAGGCGATCAGCGCTTGCAATTGTGTAAATAACCATTGATAACCCTGCGCAGAAATCAGTGAAGGCGTACCACCACCAATAAAGACACTATGAATTTTTCGTCCCTGTGCAAACTGGGTTTGGGTTTTAAAATCTTCCACCAAAGCCTGTAGATATTCCTGCTCCAAATCTAGACTCAGCTTGCCGTCAGGCACAGCATGCGAGTTAAAATCACAATAGGGGCACTTACGCACACACCACGGCATGTGAATGTATAAAGACAAAGGAATATCTGCGGGTATTAAGGGCTTCAAAGCAAGGCTCAGTGCAAAATCAGAACAGTGATACAGATTTTAACATGACTACAGCAGGACACAGCTGTATTCCCTATAATTTGCTTTAGACTAGAAAATCACCAATAAGAAAAAAGCGATAAAATGATGAAGATTTCCAGTCAACTATTCTTACTTTTGCCGCTCGCCATGGGCATTGGGATTGCCATGGCTTTCCAGACCGCAATTAACAGCCAATTGCGGGAATATTTATATTCTCCGCTACAAGCTGCCCTTTTCTCTTTTTTGGTTGGTACAATAGTTTTAGCCATTTTGGTTTTTTTCCAACAAGTCGAAAAACCTAGCTTCAGTACCTTGCAACACATTCCATGGTATTTATGGATGGGTGGATGTTTAGGGGTTTATGCAATTAGCATCAGTATTTATAGTGCGCCAAAATTAAGTTTGCTCACCTTATCAGGGGTGATTATTTTTGGGCAAATGCTCGCTTCTATGCTGATTGATCATTTTGGGTTCTTGGGTACGGAAAAAGTCAGCATTAACTGGCAACGTCTTTTAGGTAGCGTGGTGATTTTTATTGGTGTGCTTCTCACTTTACAACGCTCATAACTGAAACGCTAAGCACCTCATATATTGAGATTTTTGTGTCAAAAATGAATTCTGTGACCAGCACCCGTTTTGAGTTAAAACAACTGTTTCAGCTCATGATTCCAATTTTGGTCACCCAGTTTGCCCAAGCAGGTCTCGGGCTGATTGATACCATTATGGCAGGCCACATGTCTGCTACCGACTTGGCTGCTATTGCGGTGGGGGTCGGGTTATGGATGCCCATTATGCTGCTGTTTAGTGGCATTATGATTGCCACCACACCTTTGGTGGCAGAAGCCAAAGGGGCACGAACCCCTGAAAAAATTGCCACTATTGCCCGCCAGTCCTTATGGATTGCCTTTATTTTAGGCGTGATTGCAGGCCTGATTTTACAGTTCATGCCTGCTCTGCTGCCTGTGTTTGGTGTGCCTGAAAGTTTACAACCCAAAGCAGGTTTATTCTTACATGCCATTGGTTTTGGGATGCCTGCCGTAACCATGTATGCCGCCTTGCGCGGTTATTCTGAAGCATTGGGCTATCCACGTCCCGTCACGGTCATTAGCCTGCTGGCTTTGATCTTGTTGGTGCCTCTCAACTTTATGTTTATGTATGGCTGGGGGCCATTACCTGAATTAGGCAGTGCAGGCTGTGGTTTTGCCACCGCAATTTTACAATGGCTCATGTTATTTAGCTTAAGCCTGTATATTTTTAAAAGCAGCGCCTATCAAAGCACTCAGGTTTTTAGTCAATGGGAAGCGCTTGATGCAGTCTGGATCAAGCGCATTTTGCTGCTTGGCATGCCAATTGGTCTGGCAATTTTCTTTGAAGTCAGTATTTTCAGTACTGCTGCCATCGTCATTAGTCCTTTGGGTGAAACGACATTGGCTGCTCATCAAATTGCCATGTCCGTGACCTCACAACTGTTTATGATTCCCATGTCGTTGGCAATTGCTCTGACCATTCGCATTGGTACCTATTATGGCGAACAGAACATTCATGCCATGCGTAAAGTACAGGTATTGGGTTTTGCCACGGCCACCCTGTTTGCGTTTTCCACCATGGCACTGATGTGGTTTTTCCGCCCTGAAATTATTTCTATTTACAGCAATGACCCGCAAGTAGCGCAAGTCACTTTATATTTATTGTTGTTTGCCATTGCTTATCAGCTCATGGATGCTTGGCAAATCAGTGCGGCAGGTTGCTTACGTGGCATGCAAGATACGCAAGGCCCAATGTGGATTACCATGCTTGCCTATTGGGTCATCGCCTTCCCAATTGGCGTGTATTTAACCCGTTACAGCAGCATGGGTGCCGCAGGCGTTTGGGTCGGGCTGATTGTTGGTTTAAGTATTGCCTGCGTGTTGCTCTTAACTCGTTTATATTTTAATAATCAGCGACTGGAACGCCAGTTTGCCCAATAAACACAGCCCTTAAACATACTCCAACATGCCGAAATACCTTTTGGCATGTTGGGTCTTTAATTCAAATAAATGCATTAACAATTAAAAGTAGGCATTTTGCTCACGAACACTTATGATCAAAATACAGTAAAGATGATCTTGAGGAACATCGCATGGCAAAAACGGCGCGTACACCCGGTCGTCGCTTTATGAAACTGGCGGGCATGACCGCAAGTATTGCAACTAAAACCGTATCGAATTCAATTAAAAACCTGACCGCAGATGAACAACAAAAAAATGCAGCACGCAGCCAATTGTTTCAAGATATTGGCGTCCAAATTGCCAATACTTTAGGTGAAATGAAAGGCGCAGTCATGAAAGTTGGGCAAATTGCCTCGCAATATAAAGACATTTTCCCGCCTGAAGTCGCTAAAGCCATCAGTAAGTTACAACGCCAAGCGCCTGCTATGCCTTTTGCCGAAATTAAAGCACAAGTTGAAAAAGAACTCGGTAAACCACTCGATAAAATTTTTAAACACTTTGATGAAACGCCATTTGCAGCCGCTTCGATTGGACAAGTGCATAAAGCCACTTTGCCCAATGGCGAACAAGTCGTGGTTAAAGTGCAATATCCAGGGGTAGATGAAGCCTGTGAAAGCGACCTGAAGCAAGTCCGTTTAGCCCTGCGCTTAATGGGTGTGTTAAAAATAGACCGTAAATTGCAAGACCGTCTGTTTCAAGAAATTCAGGAAAGTTTAGACAATGAACTGAATTATCAGATCGAAGCACAAAACCTTGAAGTAGCACGTACATTTCACGCGGCTTTGGATGATAAAATTATTATTCCAGAGGTTTTTAAAGACTATTCTTCACGGCACATTTTAACCTTAAGTCTGGAACAGGGCGAAAGTATTGAAACCGCCAGTACATGGTCACAGCGCACCCGTAACACTTTGGGGCGACGCTTATTGCGTGCCATGGGCCAAGAAATCTTTTATTTAAAACGCTTCCATTGCGACCCGCATCCAGGCAATTTTGCCTTCCGTGAAGATGGTTCAGTCATTATTTACGACTACGGCGGTGTGAAAACTCTGTCGAGCGATGTAGTACATCATTTTAAACAACTGATTCATGCCGCACGTGCACAAGACATTGCCGAAATTGAACAGCATTTAGATGCGTTGCAGGCAATTTCTGCACGGGGTAAATTCCCTGAAGATTTATATCTGCAATGGCTAGAAGTGTTGATGCGCCCACTGACCACACATTATGACTTTGCAGAAAACTCTGCCCACCATGATGGGGTTGAACTGGTCAAAAGTTCGCTGAAATACTGGGATGTCTTCAAACCTTCGCCCGATACCCTCATGGTGAATCGTACTGTATCTGGACATTATTGGAATCTGATTCATTTAAAAGTGCATGACAATTTAAATGATATTTTTGAAGAGTTGGTTCCACCACGAGATTAAACTCAGCGTTTCACTGAACAAGGTGATGTTAAAAATAAAGCCCAGAGATGGGTTTTATTTGTCAATTTTAATGTTATGTTATAACATTTCTTTAAATAAATTTATCATCTCACCTTTTTGTTCGGAGAAATCCTATGCGTCCAGATATCCATCCTGAATATCGTGAAGTTTTATTCCACGACACCAATGCCAATGCCTACTTTGTTATTGGTAGTACCCTGCAAAGCAGTCAAACCAAAGAGTACGAAGGCAAAGTTTATCCTTATGTAACTTTGGATATTTCTAGTGCTTCACATCCGTTCTATACAGGTGAGCAACGTCAAACCAGTAACGAAGGTCGTGTGGCGAGTTTCAATAAACGTTTTGCACGTTTCAAACGCTCACAATAACTTCATATTCAGTTAAGTTTTCTATTTTATAGTTTAATCATAGCCCAATTGCTTAGCCCCAAGCTGAGCAGTTCTCTATCTTCAAAGCCCAAGCACTCTCCTCCAGCTTGGGCTTCTTTTTATCTGAAAAGCAAATATAAGCAGTTAATGTTTTAAAACTTGTTGAATACTATAAAAACCTAGTGCCAGAAAAATCACACCTAAAACCACGCTCGACATGGCATAGCCAAAAGCTAAACCGTGCTCTCCTTGCCGTAACAGTTGCCAAGTTTCCAAACCAAAGCTAGAAAATGTGGTAAACCCACCTAAAATTCCGACCATCAACAATAAACGGGCTTCCTGCTGCAACACAGGATATTTCTGACTCAACGCAAAAAATACACCTGCCAAAAAGCAGCCAAACAGATTGACCGACCACGTTGCCCATGGAAAATGCTGTGCCGATTTAAATAAATACAGGCTTGCGGCATAACGTAAACTTGCCCCCAATGCACCGCCAATTGCCACCAATAGCCAATTCATCTGTTCTACTGTCCTTTTTGTGGCTATGTCGTGTATTTCTCACAGCCATAATTTTAGTCACACGTGATCTCACTCTTTATTTCAAGATATTTATGCCCGAAGCATCCATATCTTTGCTCAGATTTTACATCTTCCTAAATCACATAAGTTAAATACACGAAAAAGTTTTCCACTCAAAACCAAATCGCGCTAGTCTGCATATTATTTCAATTTAGGCACATGTGGAGGAAGTCATGGCAAAAGAATTATTGGCTCAAGTTGAGGCAGGTAACGCAACATTTACCGATGTGATTGCATTCATTGAAGCACACTATAACCACACCCCAACCGCATTTAAAAATGGACAACAAAGCAATGCTGCCACTGAAAATCAGGGCAGCGCTAAAGTGTTTTCTTTTGCTCAATTAAAAGGTTTAGATCAGGCACAAACCCTCAGTCTGTTTGCAGAACACTATGCCTCGGTACGTGCAAACCCGACAGGCAGTGACCACCAAAATATTCGCCAGTTTATGCAACATGGTTGGGATGGCATCCAATTTGAAGGACAAGCACTCAGCGCCAAATAATTTTGAGTATTTTAGTTTTTAATTTAGATAGGAAAGCCGTGCGATACTGATTATAAACAGCCTCACACGGCTTTTTATTTTAAGAAAATTATAGATTTTTTGCTGCTAAATCTCACAACAATTCAAGCTGTTTAGCATAATCAAACATATCAAGAAATACGCACCAGACATTGCCATTCTTGTATTGCGGTTTTTTCCCATGCACGGGCATGTTTCACGTGGAGCAATTCCTGACCAGCCTTGACTGCCTGAAAGTAGAATATTTTTTGTCCACCTTGTCCTACTTGAGCAGAAGATGAAGCTTCAGCAGTATGATAAATACTTTCTACATCAAATAGCTTCAGCGGCTCTACCAAACTCCATTGATAGCCTGTACTTAGGTTTTCATTCAATTGTAATTCTAAAGTTTGTCCGACATCCATCTCTAACAATGCGGGACATTGCTGCTGTGCCGTAAATTTAAAAGTTTGTCCATCAATGCTTGAATTCATACCTGTGCATGCACTTAAGCCCAATACCACAACACATCCACTCAAACACATGCGCAAATAGCAATTCATCACCCTGTCCTAACTTTTAACCTTTTCAATCCACTGAATTGAACTGACGCGAAATACCTCACAAGCACCATCCCCCGTATCGGTAGGAGTAAGCGATGATGTCCAGACCAAATCCTGATCTTTGACTTCCACCAACTCCCCTTTTAAACGTACCAAATCGCCACGTTTGACCTTCTTAATTTCTTTGGCAATTTGTGGGTTGGCAGGAATGATGTGCATATTGGAGACCATTTGCATGGCTTGTTCCGCAGGTACGGGCAAACGATCTATTTTCCAGTTTAAATAGCGGTCATATTGATTGACCGTGATATGACGGGCAATTTCAGGCTCAGCAAATAAGCCCCAACTTACCGCATAATCAATGGGGGAAAATTTGGCTTGGGCATCATGTTGATAGGTTTTAGAACCCAAAATCCGAAAATCACCTTTAAAAGGTTGTAAGACTTCAATCGACTGACCTTTCACCACAGGTGGTAAGCCTTTGGCAATATTACGCTCAACCGAAGCATAGCCAGAACATGGCAAAGCCAAAGTCAGCAATAATGCGGTCAGTTTGAGTGAAATATGCTTTTTCATCATGGTCATCAGCCCATCAAATTCATGTATTCAGCTTTTTATCTTAGCGCCAGATCATGAATACAATAGTTGAAATTAGTAACAAAATGCAGTCTTTGGCATGTACTGACATAGCAAAAGTACAGACTTTTCAGCTAAGCTCAAAGGCAATAAAAAGGAATGATTAGATTAAAATATGCTGTACCGACTTTATCAAAAACATATTTTTCCGCACCTGCTCAATCAAGTCATGCAAACCCCATCGCTCATGGATTTGCGCCGTGAACTTTTATTGGGCGTGTCAGGTGAAGTGTTGGAAATAGGCTTTGGTACAGGGATCAATTTAGCTTTTTATCAAAATGTCGATACGGTTTATGCCTTAGAGCCCAATGCAGCCGTCTTTCAACTGGCACAGGAACGAATTGACGCAGCCCCCTTTTTAGTTGAGCATATTGCTGCAAGTGCAGAACAACTCCCTTTTGCCGATGAACAACTACAGCATGTGGTGTCTACTTGGACGCTGTGCAGCATCGCAGATTTGGCACAAAGTTTGCGGGAAATTTATCGAGTACTACAACCTGGTGGTACTTTGCATGTGGTGGAGCATGTGCTGAACCGACAAAGCCTAAATATTCAGCGTTTACAGCACCTGCTCACCCCTATTCAAAAGAAAGTTGCAGATGGCTGCCATCTAAATCGTGATATTGAAGTCGCCCTACTCGAAACGGGTTTTGAATTAGGCGAAGTCCGCTATATCGATGTTGCAGGCATTCCAAGTCTTGCACAGCGTATGTTATTGGCACGGGTGCATAAACCTAAATGATAAATTGAAGTCATCACTTTAAAATCTAAATGCGAAGACTTTGCTTCAATAGCTAAAGCCAATTATGCCTCTTACATTACCATGCACCCCACAAAGATGACGTCATGTCACGTTGTTGCAGCGTGAATGATGTTTAATCATCATCTTGAAAATCAATGCGGATGGTTTCAAAACGAATTTTACCCTGCTGAATTGCCTGAGCGATGGCTTGCTGGCCTTTGGTCAGACGCGCACCACCACTTTTAATATCAATTAAGACAATGGCAATATCTTCGGCACGTCCGTTGCCATCCCGATAATCGGTATAACCATCAAACACCACATAATCGACAGGATCACCTAAAAATTTGGCGTCACTGGGTAAATACTGAAATTCAGGCATAATCGGTGCCAGCTGCTCTGCCATTTTGCCTTTTAACACCGCACGGCTGGTATTTACACTGCGCTTTTGCGCCTGCAATAACGCCTGCTGATGAGCCAGTTCAATTTCTGCAATATATTGCTCATACTCAGCTTTAATCCGCCCGTTACGGCTATTACTCAAAATCAGCGTGGTCAACACTACGCCTATACATGCCCCAATCAGCATGGCCATCCAAATTGACATTTAACCTTCTAATCCTGAATTTTTTCAGTTCTCTTTACGACTTTTGTCAACTGTCATATTCCGAGCATAAAACAATGCTATGCTAGGACTGAGCAGCGTAAAATCGATTCGAGGGTCATGAAAACTATATTAATTGCCAACCAAAAAGGTGGCTGTGGTAAAACCATTACGGCTATTAGTTTAGCATCTGCACTTGCACAAAAAGGCTATAAAGTTGCCTTAGCTGATGCCGACAACCAAAAATCTGCGCTACAGTGGTTAAAACAACGACCAGAAACAGCCGCCCCAATTCAAAGTCTGGACTGGCGTCACGAAAAGTCGATTGGTGATGCACCTAAAAATATTGAATACTTAATTATTGATGCACCTGGGGCATTATCGGGCGAGCATGCTGAACAATTGGTCAGTGAAGCGCATGCTATTATCACGCCGCTACAACCTTCGTTTTTTGATATTGACTCCACTCGTCGCTTTTTAAAGCATTTACAAGATATTAAGCGCATTCGCAAAGGCAAGGTACAAATTTTATTACTGGCCAACCGTGTCAAACCAAACTCTGCCAGTTCTAAAGATATTCAGGACTTTTTCCAAAAAATTGAACAGCAGCCTGTGGCTTGGATTTCAGAACGCGCCGCTTACGGACAATTGGCCATGCAGGGTCTCAGTATTTTTGATAAAACTCAAAAGACTTATTTACAGATGCAAGATCAATGGCAACCTGTGTTAAACGCCATAGTAGATGACCCTAGCCAATGGTTTTAAAGCCTAGAATATCCCCTGTTTAGGGTTTATTCACCAGAACTTACCAAGCTCTCGTTTTCGGGAGCTTTTTTTTCAGTTAATATGGCACATGACCTTAGGAATGTTTCAGTGAATTCAGTGCAACAGTACGCGCCAACATTACAAAAAATTTTATTGTTTGGACTGTTTTTTGTCCTGATGTTTTTGGGTTTTCATATACTCAAATACTTCATTGTTCCTGTTGTTTGGGCAGCAATTATTGCCTACATGAGCTGGCCACTGTATCAGTCGGTGCTACGTCTATGCGGTCATCGTCCTACACTCAGTGCAGCCCTAATGATGCTGTTGGTCACGTTGGTAGTAGGTATTCCACTCACCTTTGCCATTTTTATTCTGCAACATGAAGGTCGCAATTTATATTACGAATTGCAAAAACAGGTCTTTTCTGGGCATTTAGATGTGCCTGATCTTATTCGTAATTTACCGATTATCGGAAAAGAAGTCACCCGCACTCTCAAAGAAATTAACCACGATCCCAACAGTATTGTGCAGTCTATTTCCTTATGGATTCAGGGACATTTAAACTACGGAAAAGTGGTCATTAATGAGGTCAGTAAAAATCTGATTAAACTGGGTTTTGCCCTGTTATCGCTCTTCTTTTTCTATCGTGATGGTCACACCATCTTGCATCAAGTCAGCAAGGCTTTAGAAATGGTGATTGGGCCACGTATTCACCACTATTTAGATACCATTTCTGAAACCACACGTGCCGTGGTGTATGGGGTTGGTCTTACGGCAATTGCACAGGCCTTATTGGCAGGTGTAAGTTATT
Source organism: Acinetobacter sp. SwsAc5 (assembly GCF_013391485.1). Taxonomy (NCBI): domain Bacteria; kingdom Pseudomonadati; phylum Pseudomonadota; class Gammaproteobacteria; order Moraxellales; family Moraxellaceae; genus Acinetobacter; species Acinetobacter sp. SwsAc5. The sequence goes on along the minus strand of NZ_JACAXD010000009.1, from coordinate 33,245 downwards.
TTGTGGCCGATGTACCTAACCCAATGGTACTGACAATTGTGACCTTCTTATTTGCGCTGATTCCCTTTGGCCCACCGCTGGCTTATGGTTCGGTATCCTTATGGTTATTCACCCAAGGGCATACCATGGAAGCCATTGGCGTTATGGCTTGGGGCGTGTGTGTAGTCAGCACGGCAGATAACGTCATCCGACCTTTGGTGATTTCAGGTGCGACCCAAATTCCATTCTTATTGATTATGTTTGGTGTACTGGGTGGTATTGCTAGCTTTGGCTTAATTGGTCTGTTTATTGGCCCTGTTATTTTGGCCGTGTTACTGGCTATTTGGCGTGAATGGTTGCATGAAAATAATCAACCCGAAGCTTTAATGATGCCGAAAGCCACACTTGCACACGACCTACCCGAAGACGATTCATCTTCCAATTCAAAGCTTGATTAAGCTTTCTTTCTGATCATATTGCTCACATGGCTGTGTTGATCTGAACAAATCAGCTCAACACAGTACATACATTCCACTACGCAAATGTTGTATTGTAACGTGGCTAACTTTGTTTCAATCAAGACATCCCTCAATATTATGCACAACAAACAGGATGTCTTTTATGCGCTCAATACTCCAATTTGCCAGTCTTGCTGCTTTTAGTGGTCTAGTACTCATGGGTTGCAGCACCACCGCAACCACACAAGAAAAATCAAAATTAGTGAAAATGCATGCTGTTTCAGCACAAGGTATTGGCAAAGAATTAGGTACGGTCGAACTGCGTGACAGTGCAGCAGGCTTAATCATTCACACCCAACTCCAGCAACTCCCTGCAGGTGAACGAGGTTTTCATATCCATGAAAAAGGTTCATGTGCAGCAGCAGAAAAAGAAGGAAAAATGGTTGCTGCTTTGGCAGCGGGCGGTCATTTTAATCCGAAAAATGTCCCGCATCATGGCACACCACTGACAGGACATTTAGGTGATTTACCTGCTTTAAGTGTTGCAAGCGATGGAACAGCCAAAGTAACCGTGATTGCACCACGTTTAACATTGGCACAAGTTGAAGGATTGGCTTTAATGATTCATGCAGGCGGCGATAACTATGCCGACCATCCAAAACCATTGGGCGGTGGTGGTGAGCGAATCGCCTGTGGGGTCATTTAAACCCGCTTTATACATTTTCAATAAAACATTTAAAATCAATTGTGGATAAGTTAAGGGTTATACACATGCCTTTCGACTTATCCGCAAAAAAGTAAAATCATCTTGTTGTGGATTATTCTAAAAATAAGCTCAATGCAGCTCGTCTCGCTTTATATCAGTCGTGTTTCATATCCACACTCACTAATTTTTGAAAAACTTGCTACGAACTAGCAGAAAACAGCTCAATTTTGCAAACATCGTGTCTAACTTATAAATGTGCAGAGATCACAACCGCTCGTCTTTGCGATTGTCACTATTTGCGCTACACTGCTGTTTTATCGACATGAAAAAGATTTGGGCATGAACATTAAAACATTACGTTGGGTTGGGTTCCTAGAAGGTATTTCATTCTTATTGTTGTTATTTATTGCTATGCCCATGAAATATATGTTCGATAACCCAATTTTAGTGAAATATGTAGGTATGGGACACGGCGTATTGTTTATCGCATTTTTAGTGGTGCTTTTTGTGGTTTGTGAAAAACAAAAATGGTCTCTTAAAATGTTTATTTTGGGCTTAATTGCTTCAATTTTACCTTTTGGCCCATTTGTTTTTGATGCTAAATTGAAAAAGATGGAACAACCAGTACAAGCTTAATCTGCAAGTCCTTTTCAGCTTTCTTCACACCATACATTTTCTGAAATTTAACTTATAAATCAAATATTTGCAAGGCGATTCCACATCGCCTTGTTTTATGATGCAGCTGAAAAATTTAAACCCTTAAAACTGCCCTGCAGCAACTCGCTCCTGCATCACCTGTTTAAGCATCATGCGTGGCAAACTAAACCAGAGCGTTATCAGCACCAAACAAGCCAAACTATACGCCCAAATATCAAACCGCATATATAAAACACGCACCAGTTCAATCACAATAAAAAAGCACAGCATCAATATCATTGAAACACTAGCAGCAACAGTACCTTTAGACACTTCCGATGACATTAAGGCGAAACGGTATAAGACTGAGAAGCTCATTCCCTCACCAAAACTAATCAAGCTCATACCAATCACCAAACACCAAACAAAATAGCTTTGCCAAATTGCCCCCAATACGATCAGCACACTACCCAACAACATTAAAGGTAAACCAATCAAGACTGTTTTTCCTAAAGGTAAACGGTCAATGACTTTCATCAGTACCAGATTGCCTAAAATCAAACCACCCAAAACAGGAAACTGCGCCAAACCGTATTGCAGACTACTAAAGCCTAACTCTTCCACCAACATCACAGGAGATAACGCAATCCACAACATTAAAGGCATGCTCAATAAGGGCAGCGCCAATGTCAAACCTAAGAATCTGGTATTTTGAAAAACTTGTTTAAAATCATCCCATACATCTCGAAATGGAGGTTTGGGAATACGCTGCTGATTTTCAGGCATTTTGGCTTTCAGTCCAAACCAACTCAAAAATGCCAACAGTGCTATGCCGATAAAACCCCAATGCCAAGAAACATGCTCAATCATAAATGCACCTAAGACTGGGCCGAGCAAGGGAGCAAGTAAAGAGACGTTCGCCATGAGCGCCATGACTTTAATTGCATCACGTTCTGCAAAGTTTTCCTGAATAGCCGCATAACCGACTGCACTAATGACTGACAAACCAAAACCTTGAAAAAAACGAAGAACAAGGAAGCTTTCAATGTTCTGAGTCAATAAAATCAATAAACAGGTTAGGGTAAAAAATGCCACGCCGCCCAATAATACTTTTTTGCGTCCCAAACGGTCAGAGAGTGGCCCCAATAACCACGCCACACAAGCACCCCCCAGCAAATAAAATGACATGGACGAAGCTGCCCATGCACTACTGACACCAAAATCTTGTGTGATGGCCAACATTGCGGGTTGAACCAAGTCATTGCCAATATAAACCGCGAACTCAAACAAGACCAAAGCCAAGGGAAACATGAGTGTGGCACGTTGAATGGTATTTTTTTGCTGCTGTGGCATGAGTTATAAAGGACAAAACGATGCAAGTCAGCCGCGTTTAGCCCATAAAAATAGAAAATTGAGCTGCAGTTTAACAGAGTTGAATGGCAAATTTATGGCGCATTTTTTAAGTCCGTTAAATAAATTGCGGCACTTGATGTGACATCAGACCAAGTTAGGCATCACCTCCTTCAGCGGGTTAAGGCGATACGGTATTGCCCAATTCATAATATGAAAATACCGAAAGCACAGGATAAAAATCACCCACGGCAATGAGGCGATCATTACAGTGTAGAAATGCTAGCGTTTTGATGGACATGCTGCGCTCACACGTTTTTGAATCGAATGAAGTCATCCTAAATAAAAGCTGTGGATAACACGAGTATTATCCACAGACGCTTTGTTGCATTTTTAGAACATCATGCAAGATTTACCTAAGCCCTACAGCAATTTAAGGACATTTTTTGCTTTGGAAAGTCTTGGTATTTTTACCACGTGCGCATAAGTAAGCGGTTTGCACATCACCCTGCTGCCATTGTCCATTAATATTTTTAAAGTGATAAATACTACGAATTGAACGTACCGAATCATCCATTAAGCCTGTTTCGGTAATTTTTACTTCTGCCGCAGTTGGTGCTTCGACACGGTTAAAGTATTGACGAATTTCAACGGTAGCCAATTCTTTACGCAAATCTGGACGTTGTTTGAGTACCTGCGCCAAAGGTGTTTCTGCAGGCGTAACTTGTGAAATAATATTCTGTGTAGTCGCACAGCCTGACAATAACGCAACACCCAATGCGGAAACCGTGATTAAACGCAACATAACTCCTCCAAAATGTTGATTATTATTTATGCTTCTATGATGCCCTGTTAGCGCAAAAACGCTAGCATAGAAATGTAAAATTAAAACGAAAGCATAAAAAACGCATCTCAAGGATGCGTTTTTCAATTCACTACAATTAATTTGCTACATCTCATTCACGAAAATCTGACCACGCGAATAAATGAAAGGCGCAATGAATTACAAATCAAATAATTTGCCTGGGTTCATAATGCCTTGAGGGTCAAAAACCTTTTTCAACGCTTTCATATATTCAATTTCTTCAGCTGAACGTGAATATTCCAAATATGGTTTTTTGGTCATGCCTACACCGTGTTCTGCAGAAATAGAACCATCATATTTCTTCACAGTATCAAATACATACTTATTTACCACCTGACATTTGGCAAAGAATTCGTCTTTGCTTAAATCGGCAGGTTTAAGAATGTTCAGGTGCAAGTTACCATCACCAATATGGCCGAACCAGCAAATTTCAAAGTCAGGATAGTTTTCTGCCACAATTGCATCAATTTCCTGAATAAATGCAGGAACATGAGTAATCAATACTGAAATATCGTTTTTATATGGAATAAACGGTGCAATCGACTCAGAAATGTCTTCACGCAAACGCCATAAACTTTCAACTTGGTCTAGGCTTTGGCTCAATACGCCATCCATCACCCAGCCTTGTTCCATACAGTGTTCAAAAATTTCCATCGCCTTGTCCATAATTGGCTCAAATGGCGCTTCAAATTCAAGTAACACGTAGAATGGACATTGGGTTTCAAATGGACGTTGCACATGACCATGATCCAAGACTTTTTGCATCGCCAATTCACCAAAGAATTCAAATGCAGTCAGATCAATTTTAGCTTGGAAAGCATGTAATACAGGCATCACCGAATTAAAATCAGGTACGCCCAACACCATCACTTGCAAATCTTGCGGTTGGCGTTCTAGCTTAATTTCAGCTTCGGTCACTAAGCCAAGTGTGCCTTCACCGCCAATAAATAAATGTTGCAGCGCATAACCTGTTGCGTTTTTGATCATGCCTTTGTTCAGACGCAGGATATCTCCTTTGCCTGTTACCACAGTCAGACCCAACACCCAGTTACGGGTCATGCCGTATTTAATGACTTTAATACCGCCCGCATTGGTACCAATATTACCGCCAATTTGTGAAGAACCTGAAGATGCAAAATCGACTGGATAATACATGCCTTGTTCTTCGGCATAGTTTTGTAGTTGCTCAGTCACCACACCCGCTTGCACACGTACCATACGGTCTGCAGGGAAAAATTCCAAGATTTGGTTCATCTTGTCCATGCTGACTACAATTTCACCATTGGCTGCCACCGCACCCGCAGATAAACCTGTACGTCCGCCCGATGGAGTAATGGCCACATTAAACTGATTCGCCAGTTTTACAATGGCTTGTACTTGCTCTGTGCTTGATGGGAAAACGATGACCGATGGGTTCGGATCAAAATGCTTTGTATGGTCACGACCCCAGTTTTGGAGGCTATCGGCATCCGTTTTAATACGGTTTTCACCGACTATTGCCGTTAATTGGGTCAATAACTCAGGGGTTAAAGCGACTGGAGCATTCATCGTTTGCAGACCTAGCAAGAATTAAACAGGAAGAAAAGCGACTGTCTGCATATCTTGATCAATTTGAAGATACTGCAGACTAAATATGTGCATCAAAGCAACAGCGTGGGTTGGCTTTCATGTGTGCCGCTTATTATAAGCGATTTTTTTGAAAAACCTGTGAATATTGGCAATTCCGATAATATAACGTGGTAAGAACAGGGTAATTTTGGGCAATATTTCTGAAAGAGATTATATCTGACAAAAAATACCTGCACTCTTGGTCATAAAGGAAATGTATATCGACCCATCTCCTATGTTATCATACCGCCACTAAATTTGGCCTTTGTAGCGGAGCCGTAATGAGCCAACATCTTTCACTACCTAAAGATAAAATTCGTTTCTTGTTGTTAGAAGGCGTACACCAGAACGCAATCGACGTGTTAAATGCAGCGGGTTATACCAACATCGATTATCGTAAAACGGCGCTTGAGGGCGATGCGTTAAAAGAAGCGATTAAAGATGCGCATTTCATTGGAATTCGTTCACGTACACAGCTAACTGAAGAAGTTTTTGAAGCTGCGAACAAACTAATTGCGGTAGGTTGTTTCTGTATTGGTACAAACCAAGTGAACTTAACTGCAGCAATGGAACGTGGTATTCCAGTTTTCAATGCCCCTTATTCAAACACCCGTTCGGTTGCAGAATTGGTATTGGCTGAAGCAATTTTATTGCTACGTCGCGTACCTGAAAAATCAACCGATACACATGCAGGTGGCTGGAACAAGTCTGCAGTCGGTTCATTTGAAACACGTGGTAAAACTTTAGGTATCGTGGGTTACGGTTCAATTGGTTCTCAACTTTCAGTATTGGCTGAAAGCTTGGGTATGCACGTAATTTATTATGATGCTGTGACCAAATTACCGTTAGGTAATGCACGTCAAGTTGGCTCTATGAGCGAATTATTGGCAAATGCTGACGTGGTTTCTTTACACGTTCCAGATGTACCATCTACCCGCAATTTCATGGCAAAAGAACAATTTGCACAAATGAAAGAAGGCGCAATTTTCATTAACGCGGCACGTGGTACTTGTGTGGTGATTGAAGATTTGGCAGATGCCATCAAATCTGGTCATATTGCAGGTGCTGCAGTTGACGTATTCCCGAAAGAACCAAAAGCCAATGGTGAAGAATTTGTTTCCCCACTACGTAACCTACCAAACGTGATTTTAACACCGCACGTGGGTGGTTCGACCATGGAAGCGCAAGCGAACATTGGTTTAGAAGTGGCAGAGAAATTTGTTGCATATTCAGATAAAGGTATGACTTTGTCTGCAGTGAACTTCCCTGAAATTGCACTGCCATTGACTGAAGGCAAGCACCGTTTATTGCATATTCACCAAAACATTCCAGGTGTATTGTCTAAAATCAACAACTTGTTTGCTGAACACGGCATCAACATCTCTGGTCAGTCACTTATGACCAAAGGTGATGTCGGTTATTTAGTGATGGATGTTGATGCGACTGCATCTAAAGAAGCACTAGATACTTTACACGAAGTTGAAGGCACAATTCGCGTACGTGTCTTGTTCTAAGACCACACGCTGATGCTACAAAAAACCACAGTCTTAGCACTGTGGTTTTTTATGCCTGATCTATGAGTAACCTTGAGTTGCCACAGCCCTGTATTTTTAAACTTGCTATAATCTGCCTGACCTTCCCATTTCCACACTGTTGAGTATTTTCCTGCCTCATGCCAAACGCCCAACTCACTGCGGTGTTGTTCATGGTTCTGTCCATGATCTCCTATCAAATCAGTGCCTCATTTGCCAAACAACTCTTTCAGGTACTCGACCCGCTTACTGTGACGATTTTGCGACTGTGCTTTGCCAGTGTAATTGTGGCAATCATGTTTCGCTCATGGCAAATTCTGTCACGACTCGCACACTTAAAATGGCGTGACTTATTGTGCTATAGCGCCGCCTTGGGCTTAATGAATATTCTGTTTTATCTGTCGTTGGGCAAATTGCCACAAGGTATTGCGGTGGGTTTAGAGTTTGTCGGGCCTTTGGGGCTGGCTTTATTGTCCATTCAAAACCGTAAAGATTATGTCTGGGTATTGTTGGCAATTTTAGGCATTATTCTTATGGTGCCTTGGGGACAAGCGCAGGGAGATCATTTTAGTCTGTTTGGTGCAGCATGTGCCTTAGGTGCAGGATTGTGCTGGGCTTTTTATATTTATTTTGGGCAAAAAGTGGTGCAACAAAATATTGGCATGCACGCGCTGACCATCGCCATCAGTATTTCGGCTTTGGCTTTAATTCCATTTGGACTGTATAACAATGCTCCCGCGCTGTTTGAAACCCAATATTGGGGCAAAGCGCTTGCCATTGCAGTGCTTGCCACGGCCATTCCTTATGCGCTGGATTTACAAGCCTTAAAACAACTGAGCAAAATGAGCTATGGCACACTTTCCAGTTTATCGCCTGCTTTAGCCGCACTGACAGGCTTGGTATTGTTGGGTGAGAAAATTACTTCACTGCAATGGCTTGCTTTATGCTGCATTATGTTAGCTTCGGTCGGCGTTACTTTTAGAGCAGTAAAAAAATCCAAACAGCCACAGAATATTTAAACCAGAATGTTTAAACCAAGCTGTTTTTAGACATCTGTTGGTATTTTTCATATTCTGCCAAATATTGCTTGGCTAGACTTTGTTTTTGCTGTTCAGACAAAATTTTGCCTACCTGCTGAAAAAAGCCATGTTCTTCTTCTTTTAAATGATGATGCACTTTATCTGACAGTTGCTTGGCAATTGCCAGCCAACCCGTGTTGCTCATTTCCGTTTCGGTTAATTGTTCGAGTAATTCATCCATTTGATGATGCTCTGCCAAAGCATGGCGAGTGATATTTAAACCCGCATCAGTCATCATTAAGGGAATATAAAAATAGCGATCTTCTGCCACTGCATGCGCAAATAATTCATTTTTAAGTTGTTCAAATACCGCTCTACGTTCAGGGCTATCACCTGAAGTTTGCGTCAGTTGGCGGGCTAAATCTCGTTGGATGTCGTGACTTTGGCGTAAAGCTTCAAAAATATTCATGTGCAGCCCTCTATTTTTAACCCATGCGCGGCGAACAGATTGATAAGAATCTACTCGCACATCCACATCGGTTTTGGAGTCAGTTTTGATTTCGTTTTTTAATCCTCTAGCTACTGTATAGAGGATCAATCCGAATTCCTGCAACTATTTGTATAGAAAGCTTTAATTCACTTACCCACTTTATTCAAGTTATGTATCTGAGCAAAATTTAGAGATTTAAAACCCGTTTCGGTACCAAGCGCTTTTTATCTGTAATTTCAGCCAAACCTAAACACTTTTCACCATCAAAGACCAACACTTGCGCTGCTGCAGGATGGTCAATATTACTTTCCATGCCACGACTAAAATATTCAGCGCGACCTTCAGGGACTTGAATGTGTAGAAAATGCTGCACAGGTGCATACGCAGGCAGCAATAAAGCCTCACGTTCTGCTTCACTTAAACTTTCCAAATATTCAATGCTATAACTTGGAATCAGGTCAAAATGTCCCGTTTTAATCCGATGCAAATAGGTCAAATGTCCATAAGTACCCAAGGCTTTGGCAATGTCTTCACCTAAAACACGAATATACGTGCCTTTAGAACAAGTTACATCCAAAGTGATGCTCTGTTCAGTAAAAGACAGCAATTCAATGGCATAAATTGTGACTGGACGCGCTTCACGTTCAATTTCAATACCTTGTCGCGCCAATTCATATAACGGACGACCTTCTTTTTTTAAGGCAGAATACATGGGCGGAACTTGCATAATATCGCCCTGAAATTGTGCCAATACCTGTTCAATGCTTTCTTGGCTCAATGCAGGTACAGCCTGCTGCAACAACACTTCACCCTCGACATCTCCCGTGGTGGTGCTGTGTCCCAATTGAATGGTGGTTTGGTAGCGTTTTACCGAATCGAGTAAATAGTGCGAAAATTTGGTCGCTTCACCCAAACAAATCGGCAGCAAACCCGAAGCCAATGGATCTAATGCTCCCGTATGTCCTGCTTTTTGCGCCCGATATAACCAACGCACTTTTTGCAATGCTGCATTGGAACTGATGCCCAAAGGCTTATTCAATAAAAATACACCACTAATGGCACGACGCTGGATTTTAGCCGCAGATGATTTCATAGCACACATAGGTCAAAGCAAAACTGCGTCATGGTAACAATCTGCCGCGATAAATGACAACATTTCTAGAACAGCGATTTACTTTTATGGCATATTTGAGCGCTTATGATTAAAAAAATAAAATGGATATACAGGTGCATTGAAATGCAGAAACATAAAATATGGATTGTTTTAGGCGTAGTGATACTGCTGATTGCGGCTTTGGTGTATTGGCTGATGCCACAATCAAACTCCCCCGATACATCACCCCAGCAAAGCTCAAATGATGAAACATCTCAAGCTTTGAGCATGCAGCAAGCCATGCAGAATCAACCTGCTGCAAATTTTTTAAGCCCAAGTCAGCAGGACACCGAAGTCAATTGTCAGCTTAAACTGGATGCAAGTAATCGTCTGATTGTGAATGAGCAAACCCGTAACTGTTTTGAATATTTTATTACCCAATATGGCGAAAAAAGCATTGAACAAATTCGTGGTGATTTTAAAAGGTATATTCAACAAGGACATAAAGAGCCTGCCTTATCGCAAATTTTAGATTTATGGCAGCGTTATTTGGACTATCGCAATGCGCTTGGACAACTGCAAGCACCGAATTTAAATCAGGAAGATCCGCAATATTACCGCAGCATTTTTAGCAGCATGCAAAATCTGCGTAAACAATATTTTTCTGATTATGAAATTGAAGGTTTATTTGGTACGGAAGATGCCTATCACGAATATACCCTAAAGCGCATGGCAGTCATGGATGATAAAAAATTATCTGAAGCTGAAAAAGCACGACAATTGCAGGAATTATTTAAACAATTACCTCAAGATTGGCAAGAAAATTTAGAACAGCTGAACACCTTGCAAGATTTACGCAGCTTGACTGCGGCAATTAAAGCACGTGGTGGTTCTGCTGCTGAAATCCGCCAAATGCGTTTAAATCTGGTTGGTCCTGAAGCAACTCAGCGTTTAGAACAATTAGATGGGCAACGCAGTCAGTGGAAATCACGAGTAGAGGATTATTTAAGTACGCGTGATCAAATCATGCAAAGTGGAATGAATGATCAAGCCAAGCAACAAGCCGTGAAACAATTACGCGGACAGCATTTTCAAAATCCACAAGAGCAATTGCGTTTAGAAACCTTTGAACAGGTACATGATCAAGGTGGAAAATTACCCTTTGCTGACTAACATATTGCATAGAACAACTGGGGCATGCAACATGCCCCATTTTTATGCCTGAAAAGCTGTTTTAGTACAAACCCACCACAACGATTTAATATACAAATGTCTATAAATATTAAATAGATATCAAGATGCATGTAGATTTACAAATCTCTGGGACAATGCGCAATAACTGTCCCCAAATGATATGTTTTTTCTAAATTACGCATGAAAAAATACCTGAGCGTACAAAAAATAGTCGAGGATGACTCACAATAATGTGCCGTAACCAACGGCAATTTGCATATCTGAGCTTTCAGGAGGGAAGCGAAGCCACCACTTCACTTGTAATAAAAATAAAGAACACAGGATTATTTTATGACCATCATCTCTAACATACGGGCAATTACATTGGCTGTCACTGGCTGCTTGCTCGGTTCAATGGGTGTCGCTCAAGCTGCTCCAAGCGTGTTGCCTATTCAGGAACAGGCCAAATCTGACTATGCCAAAACCAAATATCCATTGCTCATGGTACACGGCTGGCTCGGATGGTCACGCATTGGCAATGAAACCTTTAATATGGATTATTGGTATCAAATTTTGCCAGATATGGCACGTAATGGCGCAACCGTATTTGCCGCACAACTCTCCCCTGCACACCGTACTGAATTTCGAGGTGAGCAACTGATTGCCCAAGTCGAAGAAGTCATGGCAATCACTGGCAAATCCAAAGTCAATTTAATTGGTCACTCACATGGTGGCCCAACAGTACGTTATGTAGCTGCGACCAAACCTGAATATGTGGCATCAATTACGGGCGTTGCAGGTACATTCCGTGGCTCCAAAGTTGCCGATGATATTCAAAATAATCGTTTATCTCGTACCGCGTTTAATATTTTAGGCGACTATATGGTGGCGCCTCTCATTACTTGGGCGCAGCAACAGCCAGACATGCCTGTGGATTTTGATGCCTCGATGGCTTCTTTAACTGAAACAGCGTCTGCAGATTTTAACCGTCGTTTTCCAACCACAGCCTTGGCCGCAAATTGCAGCAGCAGCGGTGCCAAAGTAGATCGCGGAATTCATTACTATTCATGGACAGGTGTCGCTCAAGCCACCAATTTACTGGATATCGACACTATTTTAATGCAACTCGGCCCACTGTCTTATGGCAATTTAGACAACGATGGCATGGTCGCACGTTGTAGTACCCACATTGGACACGTCATTCGTGACAACTACCGACTAAATCATACCGACCTTGCCAACATGATGTTTGGCTTAACGGGCTTGTTTGCACCTGACCCAGTTGCACTGTATCGACAACATGCCAACCGATTGAAATTACAAGGTTTGTAATAGTAAAGCTCATTTCAATCTTGGCAAAACCATCTTCCTGTGCTTGAAACTCAAGTGCAAGAAGTTCTATAACCATGAATCATTCAGAACTTGCAATCTAGCAAATTTCCTGAATAATGATATTTGACAATAGATATTGTCATGCTAGGAAAGCACAATAAAATAGAGGATGTTATATGAAATATGGATTATTCATTGCAGGCTTAATCGCGGCCAGTACTCTCGGTACCGCGCACGCATCCAATGCAGAACAGGTCAAATCTAACTTCGTGATCTCCAGTTATGCCAAAACCAAATATCCGATTGTGTTTACTCACGGTATGGCAGGCTTTATCAATATTGGTGGAGATCAGTTAGGTGTCGATTATTGGTACCAAATTTTACCCAATTTAGCACGTAACGGTGCTAACGCTTGGGCAACCCGCGTATCTCCATTTAACTCATCAGAAGTTCGTGGCGAACAATTGGCACAACAAGTCGATGAAATTCTTGCGATTACAGGCGCAAGCAAGATCAACTTAATTGGTCACTCACATGGTGGACCAACCATTCGTTATGTTGCAGGCGTGATGCCATCTAAAGTCGCATCGCTGACTGCTGTCGGTGCACCGAATAAAGGCTCACCTGTGGCAGACTTTATTTTGAATGTACAAGGTGCACCGCTCGAAAAACCATTAATTGATATGGTCAATTTAGTGTCTAAAACCATTACTTGGGCACAAGGTTTAGATCCAAATAGCTATCCACATGACTCATTGGCAGGTGCCAACAGTTTGAGCACCACAGGTTCAGCACAATTTAACCGCAAATTCCCAATGGGTATGCCAACGACAAGTTGTGGTGAGGGCGCTTATCAAGAAAAAGGCATCCAGTTCTATTCATTTACGGGCAATACGGCTGTCACTAATTTACTTGATCCAGACTCAGCCATGTTGGCGACCAGTTTGTTGATTGATAATGGTCGTGATAATGATGGTTTGGTATCACGCTGCAGCGCCAAATTTGGTAAAACCATTCGTGATAACTACTATTGGAACCACTTGGACGAAGTCAATCAACTCTTGGGCATGAAAGATATTTTTGCACCAGATCCTGTTGATGTGTATCGTCAACATGCCAATCGCTTAAAACTACAAGGTTTATAAACTCAAATAGCAGACATAAAAAATGCGCCTAAACGGCGCATTTTTTAGCTGTAAAGCAAAGTTAAAATTAACCTTGTTTACGTGCTGGTAATTTCTCACGAATACGTGCAGCTTTACCAGACAATTCGCGTAGGTAGTAAAGTTTAGCACGACGAACGTCACCACGACGTTTCACTTCGATTTTCGCAACGATTGGAGAGTGAGTTTGGAAAACACGCTCAACACCAACACCGCTAGAAATTTTACGTACTGTGAACGCAGAGTTCAAACCACGGTTTTTCTTCGCAATTACAACACCTTCAAATGCTTGAAGACGTTCACGATCACCTTCTTTTACTTTTACTTGAACGATAACTGTATCGCCTGGTGCAAAAGCTGGGATGTCTTGCTTAAGCTGTGCATTCTCAACAGCTTGTACTAAAGGATGCTTACCACTCATGGGGTATCTCCAATATGTGTGGGTCAGAAGAGGTCTGATTTCCACTGGGTCTAGAGGCTCAAGCGCATAGACCCGATTGACTTTCCCTTTATGCCTGACCGCTTCAATGCATAAAGAGCCTATTTAAAAACTACAAACACACTGTCTGTAGCAATTTTGCTTAGACAAACCGATTACTTGGTCTGTCCTTGCGAATCTTTTAGCCATTTTTTTTGCTGCTTGCTCAACTCAACTTTTTCAATCAACTCAGGTCGACGCTCTAAAGTCCGTTGATAACGCTGCAAAAACCGCCATTTTTCAATATTGGCATGGTGTCCCGACTTTAGTACTTCGGGGACATCCAAACCTTCAAAATGGTCTGGCTTGGTATATTGTGGGCAATCTAAAAGACCATCCACAAATGAGTCTTGCACATGAGATTGCTCATCAGACATAGCACCTGGAAGTCTCCGAATAATACTGTCCAACAACACCATTGCAGGTAGCTCCCCACCCGATAAAACGTAATCTCCAATTGACCATTCCTGATCAACATAGTTTTGGATTAAACGCTCATCGACCCCTTCATAACGACCACACAATACAATTAATCCATCATATTCAACGAATTGTTGTACTGCAGTTTCGTTTAAGGTTTTACCTTGTGGCGACATATACACCACAGGTACATGAACTGCTCCTGCTTGCTGTGCAAGCTGTTTGGCATGCTGGATTGCTTGCGCCAAAGGCTCTGCCATCATCACCATACCCGGACCACCACCAAATGGACGTTCATCCACCCGTTTGTAGTTGCCCTGTGCATAATCACGTGGATTAATACAATGAATTTGCATCAATTCACGTTTTGCTGCACGTCCGCTAATACCGTAAGCTGTAATCGCTTCAAACATTTCAGGAAAAAGCGTAATGACTGCAAAAAACACCGCAGACTCCTCTATTTTCCTGCTATGTGAATCCTGAAAGGATTAATAATCTACGCCCCAATTCACGTAGATACGACCCGCTTCGAGATCAACGCGTTGCACCACATCTTTATGCCATGGAATCATGCGCTCTTCGCTATCGACACTGGCAGCAGTTGCGCGAACCACCATCACGTCATTGGCACCTGTTTCAAACAGTTCATGGATTTGACCGAGGTTCACTTCTTGTTCGTCATCGTCCAGACCTAACACTGTTAGACCTTTTAAATCAGACCAATAATACTCGTCCACGCCCGGTTGAGGCAGCTGCGCTTTTGAAATCCAGATATTTGCACCAACCAAGTTGTCTGCTGCGGTACGATCACTCACACCTTTTAAGCTGACCACCAAGCCTTTGCCATGTGGTTTCCAACGTTTTACATCGACCATTTGCCAACCTGCTTTGGTTTCAATGTACCAAGGCAGGTAGTCAAATATATTGCTCATGGGTTCTGTATTGGAATAGACCCAGAGCCACCCATTTAATCCATATGCTGAACGTAGCTGTCCAATCTGAATACGATCTTCGGGCACATTCTGTGTTGGTGTCATGGGCTACCTACGACTTAATTTGTAAAAATTATGCAGCAGCTGCAGCTTTCTTCGCTTGAGCAGCTAAAGAAGCAACACGTTCAGAAGGTTGAGCACCTTGTGCAACCCAGTGAGCAAAACGGTCAGCATCTAAACGAAGTTTTTCTGCTTTACCTTGAGCTGTTGGGTTGAAGAAACCAATACGCTCGATGAAACGACCGTCACGCGCATTGCGGCTGTCAGTTACAACGATTTGATAGAATGGACGCTTTTTAGCACCACCACGAGTAAGACGAATAACTACCATGATACAACCTTATAGTTTTTACGGATTATCCCTGTATCGACCATCGATACATTTCAAACCCCTTTCATAGAGGGCAGTATTTTACGTGAATTTTGCCCTGAATGAAAGATCTAAACGTATTTATCCGCAGGTTTGAATTTAAATTATTCCCATTTTGTTGCAGCAGTTGGTAGACAACTTGAACCTTTAGTCCAACACTTTTGTCCTTGACTGTTTATAGCTATTGAGCCATTTCCATTTTGAGTACTTGTATTCACAGGTGTTGCAGTTAATATCCAACTATTAGCATTCGGAACTGATAAATCAAATGTATATGTTGAATCTCCTGTCGCAGGAAATACACTTGCTCCATAAATTTTACTATCGGTTAAGCTCACCCCAGAATAAGTTCCATTCGCAGTTTTATACTGCATAAGCTTCTGAGATATTTCCATCATCTTACTTTGAGCATCAACTCTTTTCGTTTTAATCACATATTGCGTATAAGAAGGATAAGCAATCATCGCCAAAATACCAATAATTGCTACAACAATCAAAATCTCTATAAGCGTAAAACCTTGTTTATATTTAACTACCATGTTTCTGTTCCTGGACATGATTGATAAGTCGAGATAGAAGCTTTAGATTTACAACGTATGCCTGTGCTCGTAAATAAATAATTATAATTTTGACTATCTGTTGTTTCCGCCTTTATTGACCAATTTCTCCCCCGCATATCAGCATCCGCTGAGGTGAGAAGCTTTCCAGTATTCATATCTCTTATCGTGATCGAGTACTCTTTTAAGGTAACTTCTGTCATCGGAGCATTACTCCCATATATATAATTGGGATCAAACCCCTTATAACTAAAATTACGAGATTTATGCCTCTCCAATTGCTCTGCAATTTTTTGCATCTCTTGTTCAGCTTGCGATGCTGCAGCTTTACGGGTATAAGCCACATAAGATGGTAAGGCAATAGCAGAAATAATCGCAAGTATCACAACTACCACCATAACCTCAATCAATGTGAATCCATTTTTAAAAGCAACACTATGGCACTTTGCCACAGTGTTACCTTTATTAATACTATTAAGGTGCGACATTTTTTTCATACCATCGTACAGGATTAAGAACACGTAAACATTCCCACTCGCCCGCTCCTTGAAGATTGCCAATCAATGTCAATGTTCCACAACTATTTGTATTTGGACCTCCAGAACCACTGCCCGATCCACCACCTACTGGACCTAAAGTGATACCACGAATACCTGCCCCAAGGACATTCTTATTTTTACCATCTTCAATAATCATGCCCGTACGCTTTTCAGAATCAGTATCCTTTAACCCATTTTTCAAACATACGCCAAACGGTAAGCAATATTGCTGACGGTTAGATTCACCAACAATTCTTGGTTGGCATGGGTCAGCATCCTCAACACCCGTACCTTCTGGATCATATACAGGAATAAATAAATTTCCTTTGATTGCAATAGGCTCTTCTTCAAATGCTTTTACCCCTCCAGGTGTTCTCCCTGCCACTTCACTACCCAAGTAATTGCTTGAAAGAGAACGATACCAGCCTTGCTTAACACCTGACCCCGTACCTAAAAAGGTATTCCGAATTAGTGATGCATTTAAATTTTGAGGGTTTGGCTGTAATTGGTCCAATGTTATATTTTGAGATTTAAAACTTGTATAGTTACCTCTAATTAATTCAGGCTCAATAAAGTCACGGTCAATCAATCCATAGACTTTATTAGTAGGTCTATTCTGAATAGGATCGAATGGTTTTAAGCTCTCTCGTCCTCGACTTGGAGCAACATCAAGTGGTGTACTACGGTCACCTGATGCAATTCCAACCACAATAAAGGTATCACTCCCTTCATCGTGTATGGTAATCGTTGGTGGCTGATAAAAACGTGGTGCATCACCACTAGCCACAGCCGCACCTGTATTGCTCGTTGCTAAATTTGCAAGACGAATAACATTTTTACCAAAACTACTTGTAGGTGTACCTTTCGCATTATTCAAATCAATACGAAAAACTTGTCCGCCTAAATCACCAAAATATAAGTGATCTACTAAACCATCCGCATCACGATCTAAAGTACTAATACGTGATGGAATACTATGCACTAAATTGGCATTATTTAGGTTTGAACCCGCATTACTTGTCCACCATAAACGCTCACCTGTTTGTGCATCTACAATATAAACTGCATTACCTTCCGCAGCAGTTTTACTGCAGCCACCACCAAACTCGGCAGGATTTGTACTACCTAAGCTAAATCGTGGATATTCATAGCATTGATCATAACCACCGCCAACGATCAAAACACGACGAATTTTATCTTGGTATCGAATATTTGCGAGTACAGGTTTAGACCAAGTTTGTCCCATTCTTGAAAAGTTACTCTGATCTGCACCAATTCTAAAAAGTAATTCTGGTTTTCTTGGATTCATTAAATCCATCCCATAATAACTTTTACCGCCCATACGCATCCCGCCATAAACATTCATTTTTCTGGCAATTACAACAGACGAACCCGTACCCGTACCTCGTTCCGCTTTATAAGCAGGATCGGCTATCCATGCACCACTAATACCATGTTGTACAGTCCCAGCTTCGCCAAAACGCAAAGCTCTAGATGCATCAGGATTATTTAAAATTTCAGATGGAACAAAAACAGTTTGTTCAATACCAGTTCGAGCATCAACCACATGCAAACCACCCTCCATACTGCCATACAAAACCGATTGCTGACGTACCGAGGTTAAATCACCATTGACATCCAACTCACCAGAGTAAGTTAATTGCACTGGGAAAGAGTGAATACTTCCACCTAAACTAATAAAGGGTTGTGTCGGTACGTTTAACTGGGTTGGCAATTCTGTTGGGGTGGTTAAATCTAGGTTATAGCCTAAATAGTTTAAAAGTTTGTATTTCAACAATAATGGAAAATCTTCGAGTACAGCTTGATTGTTAAATTTGTCTAAAATGTACTCGCCGCTCACTGTTGTAGCACCCGATTTTGCAGGTATTTCTAACAATACTCCCTGTGTTGCTGCTGTCAATTGACCAGCAGAAACAGAAGCAGCATCAGTAAACAAGTTACGGATTGCATTCGGGTTTGCTTGAATTTTAGGCACAGCACGAGTATTTGTTAATGGGTTAGCAGTTATGGCTTCTACTTCTTGTGTTGGCATTGGTAAATTCCAATACACCCCACCCTGATCGACTAATCCACCATCTGCAACACCTGTATTATTCCAAATATCTCGCGTGGTTAAATCAAATTTACCCAATTCAGTAAATACAGTCGTTGCACCATCTGCAAGTGCACCATTTACAATATTATACTTTTTCAAATTACCCGCCCAAACTGAAACAGGCTGCCCAGGATTTGGTGATAAGGCACGTAAATAACCATAAGGTTGAAAGCCATTCGGATTCAGTGCATCTACAGGAACTGAAATTGCACCTGTCGGTAAAGGTTCAATTTTAGTATCCCCCAAGTTTTTAATAAATTGAATAACACTGTCAGTTACTCCTTCTGTAGCTTGTGCCTCAAAATATCCACCATTACCATAGCCAGGCTTAGTCAATTTATGCACTGTGTCTGCAGTCGGTGAACAAGCATCATTAGAACGACGATCGTCTTGTGTTCTGGAACTCAATTTACAAGCTTGTTGCACATGCGTTTTATTCAATCCTTGAAAGTCATTACCAAAACCAACAAAAGCTGTTTGAATAGACACGCCCGCTGGGTTTTTAGTTTTATCAAATAAATATTTAGCAAACTCCCCCATACAATGCCAAGCACCAGACCCACTGGAACTTAAGCCAGCATCCGAACAACGAAACCCTGTATCATTGAGCGCTTGTTGCATGATCGGTTCTGCATAACTTGTTCGTGAGTTATTCGCCTCACCATCAGACAAAATATACACCCCTTGACCATCACAACTTTGTCTTTGGGCTGCAGCAGGAAGTGGAGAAATATAATTCAAATCATCACGTATAGCACCTTTTTCTGATTTATTAAAACCACTATAATTGCTATCTTGTGCTTGAACTTCTTCTATATAATACACACCGTCTTGCTCATAGCCATTCGGAATACCAGAAACTTCACTCCACCCAGTAGAAGAACATCGCTGTACTTCATTAATAAAATCTGTAGTTCTCCATGAAGCACATTGATAATGTCGAGTGACATTTTTATAATTGGGTGATGCCGTTTTATAATTATACCACCATTTATCATAGCAACGATTTCCGTCTAAATTAGGATATGATGTATTTGTACACGAATAACCAACAATTTCAGACTTCGTTTCTGTCTTAAATTTATCCACTTTAATAGTTGCTCGTTTTAAAGTGTTGGTTCCCATCAAGTAAGCAGCTGCTTCAGCATAGGCGTGTGCTGTTGGAGTTCCGCCTGAAGCTCTTAAATTGTCTATAGCAGCTTTCAATTTTTGTCTATGAGCAGAATTCACTGGACCCATTTTATCTGCTTCTACCAAAATCTGTCCCGTACGCCCATCACCACCAGATGAGTAATTCCCCAACCCGACTTTAGTTTCCCGCAAAACTGGATCATTACTATTTAATAGGGCATACATTCCATTTTTTAACCGCGTTAAGCGAGTACCAGCTTGTCCTCGGTCTGTATATTCCATCGATCCTGATGTATCCAACATCATCACAATAGTTTTTTGCCCTGCAGTTGGAGTTGCATAAATCTGTAAATCGCTTGCTTGTGCCACGGATGCTGTTAAAACACAAGTACCCATAAACGACATACAAGCGACAGCCAATGGACGTAAATTCATGTTCTTTAATCCTGAGACACCAGCTAATTTATAAGTTTGCTTTTTCATCATGTTATCCTCTTCATCAAGGATCTTTAGTCTGATTAAAGATCGTCTGCAAGTTAAACTCCTGAGTTTGTGAGTTCACTGGCACGCCAAGTTTTGCCAAACATTTTGCAATCGTTTCAAAGCCGCGTGTATCACTACCTGTATCATCGCTAATATAGCCAACAGACCCACTACCTGTACCAATACAGTTTTGAGCAGCGCTCAGATCATGCGAAAAACTAGGTACAATAGATGTGGTAGTAACACGTACACGTTGTTGTTCAACCACATTTCTAGGCATAATCGTGCCTGAGCTTAGGTTTGTCCCTCGACTCAACAAAGCACCTGGTTTTAAGTCAACAATTGCATCTGTAGGAATAGTTACAGCAACCTGAGTAATTACCGCTTCACGACTGCTTCCAAAATCTTTATCTAAATCGCAAAAACCGTCGCTACCACCCGATGCTAAACCAGAAGCTTTAGCTGTATTACTCACAGGAGGTCGCTTAACTGCAACACCTAAGGTTGAGCCAAATTTTTCATTAGACATTGGCTTGAAACAAAAGTTGTATTCATTCCCAGGCTCCAACTTACTATCTTGTAATGCATAACCAATCACGCCACTCAAATCAACTAAAGTCGACAAATTACCCGTATATACCTGATTAATTGGCGTATCTGCAGTTTGGCTTAAAAACTGACCAACTTGTGTATGAGTTGAAATATTTAAACTTGACATTGCAACTCTAATTGCTAAAACGCCTACAAATGTCAAGATCAATAAAATCATCATCACAACAATTAGCGTCGCACCACGTTGGGAAGAAAAATTGTGATTGTTGATCATAATGCGTCTCCCATTCCATTACGTATTGCAATGGTTGTGATATAAGTTCGTCTTAAATGCTTTGTTTGATTTGCCGCAATAAGAGTTACTGCACGATCAAGCCCCTGAACTGGCTTAGTTTCATCTATTAATTCATTATTAGTGTTATCCATAGATCTTACGACAGCTACAGCTTTTACTGATACAACTCTAGGAAGAGGTTCTCCATTACTACGTGCAGCATTGACGGCAGCAATATAGTCATTAATGCTATAATATGCATAGGTGATATTGGTATGCGTACTATCTTTAGTCATGGTGCCCAAATAAAAACGAAGGTGATCAACTCTAGGCATGATCACCTGCCCTTCATTATTTCCACCAAAGTTTGCAATACCTGCGGCAGAGGTAACACCATGCTTATTTGCATCGCAAGCAAGTGCTAAATCCGTAGCTGCACCATTATTATCTTTTCGCAAGAAATAACGTTGGATCACATATTCACCTGCTTGAACCTCTTCACCTTCGCAATTGAACATTCTGTTTGGTGCGATAAACTGAATCGTTAATTGATCACTGTTTTCAGAAGCGTTCGACCCTAGTCCCTGCCGAGTAACCGATGTTTCCCCAATATCTTCAGATACATTGGAATTTGCTCCACCTTGTGAAAATACAATCCCTCCCATAGGGGTTGTATTCGTCAACTCAGGGTTACTAATATTTCCATAATTAGCCAAGCGCACATCTCTCGCCACATACTCTAGTCCAAATACGCCACTATCCTGAAGTTCAGCATTAGCTTGTTGAATACGCGTTGAGACAACACCGCCTAGAAACAATTGAGTTGCAGCTGCTGTAATTAACAAACCCAGTGCAAGTGCAACTATGAGTTCAATTAAAGTAAAACCCTTTTGACTATATTTAAGATGATGAGGCTTCTTGTTCATTAGTATGCCTCCATCATTACACATCTCGCATTAGCGACATACACACCCGTTGTACTCATGCACCCCGCATAACTACTGGCAGAAACTGTTGTATCTCCCCATGCTGCAAATAAGCATTGTCTACGCACTGACTGCACCCCAGGACATTGATGCATACTAACTACAACACCTATTTGATTTGCAGCACGTGCAACCAAATAGGCATCATAAGTTGCCATTTGTGCAGGTGTACAAGTTGAATTCAAACAGCTTTTAGGCGCTGAAGGTGCATTCTTCGATGCATACGACCTTACTGCCGCAGGATAACTCCCCTGCCCCTGCGTATTTACACGAATGCTTTCAGTCAACCCACGTAACAACATGACAGATTGAGACTTAACTAAAGCTTCATCGCCCGCATCAATCGCTCGCAATTGCAATGCGGAATAACCTAAAACACCAATAGCCAACAATATTAAGGCAACTAAAACCTCAACCATGCCTACGCCTATCTGATTTTTTTTCATCAGCAAGTTCCTTTAGATTGGCTTAATGTTCCAATTAAAGCCACACTCACAGTTTTACTTTTACCGTTAGAACATACTTCTATTGTTATTGGAGATGAAACTGTCCCATTTGCATTAAAAACAACACCATAGTCTGCAGATTCCACATCCACTTTTTCTGAGATGTTCACAAGCTGTACCCGTTTTTGAGCAATGACCTGATTCACATTTGCCGTAGGCAAAAGCTGAGTGATACAAGCTGTTTCTGTTACGCTTGTTTTAGCTGAATCCTTACTTAAGCAGACTGCAACAGTATTATTCAAAACCATTGCTTGCCTTCTGCTTTCAGAAAATACAGAAACTATTTCATTACTAGCTGTGGTTAAGCGTTGAGATGCAAGAGTATCCAAAAATGATGGAGCAGCAATTGAAGCCACTATCGCCAACACCGCAATGGTCACCATCAACTCAATTAAGGTGAACCCGTTTTCTTTTCTTTGCATACTCCCCCCAAGACACAGACTTTGCCCTATTTAAAATAATAACCAACAACTTTACAAAACCCTCACACTTCAGGATAAAAGGCATAAAAAAGCAGATAACCGTCATACAACGGTTATCTGCCTATTTTTCATCAATTTTTAATGTGTAATGTACTACTTCGCAGTTTAAGCCTGTGTTACAGGAATACGTAACTCTTTGGGCAAACTAAAGGTAATGTTTTCTTCACGACCTGCCAGCTCTTCAGGGGCAGTTGCACCCCAATCCTGTAAGCGTTGAATCACCTGTTTAATTAAAATTTCAGGTGCAGATGCGCCCGCAGTTACACCAATTTTTGTATTTGCTTTAAACCATGCTTGGTTTAATTCATCGGCATTATCCACCAAGTAGGCGTGTTTCCCCATACGCTCTGCAAGTTCGCGTAAACGGTTAGAGTTAGATGAGTTTGGCGAACCAACCACCAACACCACATCACATTGATTGGCTAAGTCACGCACTGCATCCTGACGGTTTTGAGTGGCATAACAAATATCGTCTTTACGTGGCCCTTGAATATTCGGATATTTTTGGCGCAAGGCATCAATCACTTTGGCTGTATCATCAATCGACAAAGTAGTTTGCGTCACAAAAGCCACTTTATCTGGATGCTGAACCACAAGTGCAGCCACATCATCTTCATCTTCTACCAAATAAATTTCGCCGCCATTTTTCTTGTCGTACTGCCCCATCGTCCCTTCAACTTCGGGGTGTCCTTCGTGACCAATTAAAATCGCCTCTGTGCCTTCACGCGCATATTTGGTAACTTCAATATGTACTTTGGTGACCAACGGACAAGTCGCATCAAATACTTTTAAGCCGCGACGCTCCGCTTCTTGTTGTACTGCCTTAGATACACCGTGCGCACTAAAAATCACAATGTTGTCATCTGGCACTTCGTCCAGCTCATCGACAAAAATTGCACCGCGCTGACGCAAGTCGTCCACCACAAATTTATTGTGTACCACTTCGTGACGTACATATATAGGGGGGTTAAAACACTCAAGGGCACGATTTACAATCGCAATTGCTCGGTCTACACCTGCACAAAAACCACGTGGATTCGCCAATACAATTTCCATAGAACCCTCTATGTTGAAGTTAAATAGGTCGGATGTTTAAAAATTTATGCCAACAAAAGCCATCTTGGCTATTTTGTTTAAGGGGCGTCTACTCTAAAATAGAGAAGATATTTTATCATATCAGGAAAAATATCATGTCGGGTCTATTGTTTGTCGTTTCTGCCGCTTCAGGAACAGGCAAAACATCCCTTGTTAAAGCCCTGCTTGAGCGTGTGAATAATTTACACGTTTCAGTTTCTCACACAACACGTGGTCAGCGTCCCGGCGAACTCGATGGTGTGCATTATCACTTCACACAAAAACAAGATTTCATTGACTTGGTAAAACAAGGCGGTTTTATTGAGTATGCAGAAGTATTTGGCAACTATTACGGCACCGCGCAAGCCACGGTTAAAGAGCAGTTAGCCAAAGGTCACGATGTGTTACTTGAAATTGACTGGCAAGGTGCTCAACAAGTACGCAATCTTTTTCCTGAATCGAAGCAAATTTTTATTCTTCCACCAAGTCAGTTTGATTTACGTGAACGCTTGTCTAACCGTGGCACCGATACTGTCGATGTGATTGAGCATCGTCTAGGCTGCGCAGTTGAAGATATGCAGCAATATGTCAATTTTGACTATGTGATTATTAATGATGACTTTAATAAGGCTCTGCACGATTTAGAATCGGTGATTACGGCTAATCGTTTGGTGATGGCGCAGCAGGCGCATCGTCATCAAGCCTTGATTCAAAAGTTAATTAGCCCGCCAAGCGCGTGATTAAAACTTGAGTCTATAAGCAAAGCACCTTATACTGCACAGTCTGTTTAAATTTATTATTCGAACGAGAATCCTTATGGCACGCGTTACCGTTGAAGATTGTTTAGACCATGTAGACAACCGCTTTGAGCTTGTACTAGTGGCAAGCAAGCGCGCGCGTCAATTGGCACGTCAAGGCATAGAACCTACCGTTGAGTGGGACAACGACAAACCTACCGTTGTTGCTTTACGTGAAATTGCAGAAGGTCACGTTTCTAAAGACATTTTGAAACAACGTGATCAAGATTATCAAACTTCGAGTCTTGACCTCGCACTTTCAGCAAATAACTTGAATTTAGATGGTTTTTCTTTCCAATAAGAACGACTTTCTGAAAAAGCCTAGTTTTTTACTAGGCTTTTTTGTTGTCTGAACTTTAATCTTGCGCTAAAAACCGTTATAACATAAGGATTAAGACCTAATTTTAAATGGTCTAATGACCTTATGTTTTGGTACGAAAAAAATTGACAAGTCATGCAATATGCTTTTCATTATAAGGTCTAACTGTATATTCGTTATCACTTGTATTTTAAAGGGTGTTATATGCCAGGCACGATGGTCAGCCAAGCCAAACAACAGCTTCAAGCCATGATCGAACCTTACCTTAGCGTAAGTGAAGTCGAACAGGTGCTTACGGCTTGCGATTATGCCGAGCATGCGCATGATGGCGTTACCCGTAAAAGTGGTGAACCGTATGTGTTACACCCGATTGCGGTCAGTTGTATTTTGGCGCACATGCGTTTGGATGCCGACACGCTCATTGCTGCCCTATTGCATGACGTCATTGAAGATACTGACTACAGCAAAGATGACATCACAGAAAAATTTGGACGCACCGTTGCCGAACTAGTCGATGGTGTGACCAAACTTAGCCATTCCAGCGACAAGGAATACAACAAAGCCGCATCGTTCCGTAAAATTCTGCAAGCGACCTTACAGGATCCACGTGTCATTATTGTGAAACTGGCAGACCGCTATCACAACATGACCACTTTAGATGCGCTGCGACCAGACAAACGCGCACGTATCGCCCAAGAAACCTTTGATGTATTTGTACCCATGGCACGTATCGTGGGTATGAATGAAATGGCAGATAACCTCGAACATCTGTGTTATCAAAATCTTGATTTAGATATGTATAACGATGTGCAAGCTGCCCTTTTGCACACCAAACCAAAACGCTGCGAATACCAATCTAAATGGGAACAAAATCTTGCCGACCTACTCCAAGACAATCAAATTACCGGTCGGATTAAAAAGAAAAATAACAATATAGAATTACTGCGCCACTTTGTTAAAAACGATATTGATCTACAAGAACTGACCCACAGCCATGCGTTTGAAATTATTTTACAAAGCATTGCCGACTGTGACCGTTTGGCCGATATTTTACGTGACAACTTTCAGGTCTTGCATTATGAAGATCATATCCGTCGCCCCCTACCAGGCGGTAACCAATCACTCATGATGCGTCTAAAAGGTGAACAAACCACCTTATCACTCACCATTCAAACTGAATTGATGCGTAAAGCCGCACGTTTTGGCGTAGTCTTGGGTGAAAACGCACCACAAGCCTGCCGTTCTGCCATTCAAGCCTCTATGAAAAGCTTAAACGTGTTGGTTGATGGTGAATGCGCTAAAACCACATTTAGCGATTTACTGGATTATCTACACCAAGAGAAAATTCATGTTT
This sequence comes from Acinetobacter sp. SwsAc5, assembly GCF_013391485.1. NCBI lineage: Bacteria > Pseudomonadati > Pseudomonadota > Gammaproteobacteria > Moraxellales > Moraxellaceae > Acinetobacter > Acinetobacter sp. SwsAc5. The sequence goes on along the minus strand of NZ_JACAXD010000009.1, from coordinate 6,411 downwards.
ATACACCGCATGGACATTTACATGAATTGCCGCAAGGCGCCACCGCGGTTGATTTTGCCTATGCAGCCAGTTTATTCTTAGGTAACCACGCCGTCGGTACAAAAATTAATGGTGAAAGCAAACCGCTGTCAACACCACTCATCAGCGGGCAAGTGGTCGAAATCATCACCGATGTGTTAGCCACACCAAACCCAGACTGGCTAAGTTTTATTAATACCCAAAAGGCCCGTCGTGCCTTACAAAACATTCTGCGTGATCAGGATATTGAAGAACAGCGTTTGGTAGGTCAGCAAGCCCTGAACCGTGCGCTGAAATTGTTTAATCACTCGATTCAAGACTTGACCGAAGCAGATTGGTTAAATGTGTTGCAATGGCGTCATATCGACTCCAAAGACCGTTTATTTGAGCAAATTGCAGTCGGTGATTTATTGCCGCAGTTGGTGGCAAATCACATTTACGCACTTGATCAGGACAGCAACGAACATTCTGACCGTCTAATTCAGGGCACAGAAGGCATTGATGTGAAATATGCACACTGTTGCAATCCTGTGCTGGGCGACCCGATTCAGGGCAACTTGTCACGTCGCGGTTTGATTGTGCATCGTGCGCGCTGCAACAACTTACTGCATGAGCAACATCAACATCCTGAAAATATCATGCCGCTACAATGGACTTCGGAAGATGTCGATGACGTGAGTTTTACCGCTTACCTCAGCATTGATATGGATATGAATGACGAACAAATTTCCGATTTGATCTATCAATGTCGTAAGGCCAAAACGGGAGTAGAAATGGTGCGCAGCCATGATGGTAAAACCCACGTGAATATTGTGGTGAATAACCGTAAGCAAATTGCCAAAATTATTCGTGATTTGCGTATGCACTTCGGTTTCCCACGAATTAGCCGCTTAGCGCGTCCCATCAGCATCGCAGAAGAAGCCAAAGCTTGTTAATTCAATGCGCTGCATGGTGATATTGCCGCACATTCAAGCGATTTTGCATAACTGACTCATCAGGCTACTGAAAGCTAGTCGGATGGTCTATGATGTTCGTACATTATTTTAGGAGAAATCAATGTCTCGCCAAGTCATCCATACTGAAAATGCACCTGCAGCAATTGGTACTTACTCTCAAGCCATTTTAGTGGGCAATACTGTTTATTTATCAGGTCAAATTGGTTTAGACCCATACAGCATGGAATTGGTAGAAGGGATTGAAGCGCAAATTCGCCGCGTATTTGATAACTTAAAGGCCGTTTGCGAAGCGGCAGGTGGCTCTTTGGCCGATATTGCCAAGCTCAATATTTTCCTGACTGATTTATCTCACTTCCAATTGGTCAATCAGATTATGGGGGAATACTTTGCACAACCTTACCCTGCACGTGCAGCCTTAGGTGTTGCTAGCTTGCCTAAAGGTGCTTTGGTTGAAATGGATGGCGTGGTGACTATCAATTCATAAACCATTATCATTCAAACACTTAAAAACAAATAAACAATGCCACCTATTAAGTGGCATTTTTTAATTCAAAAACCCAATCACAATAAATGACTTTTCAAATGATTTTTATTGACAAACGATAATAATTATCAATAATAACACTTATCTTATTTCAATTATTGTGGTTGCATTCATGTACGTTTGCTTATGCCGTGGTATTACAGATCAAGACATCAAAGAAGCCGTTGCCAATGGTGCAGAGAGCTATCGTGAAATTCGCGATATGTTTGATTTAGGTACGTGCTGCGGTCGCTGTGCACCTGAAACTCGTGCCATCATCAGTGATGAAATTGCTCAAATTGCTTCTCGTCTTGCTATTGCTGCATAAAGCTCGTATTTTCCAATACATTCCCACATTTAGTTATTTTAATTTTTACCGTGTTTTTCCTCCCCCGCTTCCGACTACAGCGGGTTTTTCTTGTCTTACATTTCTTCACACCGCCTAGCTAATTGTTTTTGATTGCGATTTTCATTTGCCGTTCTATAAATCACTCGCCATTTTGCCCAGTCTTGTTTAAGATAGAAATATAGATTGCCTTAAGCGGTTTAAGGCAGAAATTGTTGATGGAGTGCTGCAATGAAAGGCAATCGCGATGTGATTAATCAGTTAAACCAAGTGCTATATCATCACCTGACTGCAATTAACCAATATTTTTTGCATTCACGTATGTTTAATGATTGGGGTATTGAACAACTGGGCTCGGCTGAATATAAAGAATCGATTCGTCAAATGAAGCATGCTGACAAAATTATTGAACGTATTTTATTTTTAGAAGGGCTGCCAAATTTACAACACTTGGGCAAATTGTATATCGGTCAGCATACAGTTGAAGTTTTAAACTGCGATGTGCGTAAAGTCCAAGAAAATATTGAAGCAATCCAAAAAGCGGTGGTTTTAGCAGAGCAACAATTGGACTATGTAACCCGTGATTTGGTTCAGGAAATTTTAGAGAAAGAAGAAGAATATTTAGATTGGGCAACGACACAGCTTGATTTGGTTGAAACGGTAGGCATTGAAAACTATATTCAAAGTCAACTCTAAAATGCATCTCGTTTCAATCGCACAAAAGACTGGTTTTTCCAGTCTTTTGTTTTTAGAGAAGCACTTTAACTACAATTCAGCATCTTCCTCATCTCTAATGAAGAAGCTCTCAATATCAATATATTTTACTTATGCGCATTTTAAATTCTTGGATTTATAAAAAAGTATTTATAACGCAAAAAAATGTTTCATGGGTTGCATCTGTTGATGCAATATCCGAATAATAAAAATTCCATAATCCTGTTTTTTATAAAAAATAGCATGTTGATGATGATCGTGACGGCGTATTCCCTCGCCAATATCTACACATGCATAACCAATCAGCGGTGAACTCACTAACAAATGAAAGGTATTTTCCAAATGTTGCGTGTATTGGTCAGCTTGAGCTACACCAAAATTAAGTAAGGTGTATTCATAAATAGCAGTGAAGTCATCGACAGCTAAATTAGATAGTTTATACACGATGCTTCTGCTTCACTTGAGCCGCAATATCTTTTAGGCTAAGTGTACTTTCTCCACTGTTCTCACCTGCTTCAATCGCTTGCTTTAAAGCTGCAGTTTGATTTTCTTGCTGTTCCAATAATCTTAATGCAGATCGCATCACTTCACTGGTTGAACCATAACGTCCAGATTCAATCAGTTTGCTCACGAAGTCATCGAGTTGTGGGCCAATTGTTACACTTGTAGTTCTCGCCATCAGCATGCCTTATTGTGTGAATAGATCATACAATTCTAACACAACTCCCTTTATCTGAACAAAAGTTCAGCATCTCTTTAAATTTTCGCACATGAAATCAATTTTATAATGAATACCTCCTCTCTTTTTAAAGAGAAGTTGGGAGAGATTTTCAACATTGAAAATTTTCACCATATTTGGCTCACTATTTTCAAATCCCCCTCCTTGCGCTACACAAATCAGCGCGGCTCCGCTTCATCCAATAAAGTCGCATAATCTACATTGACCTGCCACAAAGTGCTTAACAACCATAATTGCTTTTTGGCTTCTGCTTCATAACCGTTAAATGCTAATACGCGTGCATATTTCAATAAATCGTAGCGGGTTGGATAATTCAACACAATTTCATGGATATCCTGCAATTGTTCAGGCGTTTGTAGGCTATACGGATTTAATCGAATCCACGCAATGCGGCGGTTAAATTCTTCGAGTACCAAAATACGCTCTTGATGGGTGATTTTTTCAGGTGTCTGTTCATAGCGTACCGACTGATTCAATTTAGGCACCATCACCTCATAATCACGATAAATCAGCATCAACAACAATGCGCCAAGTACAAAAGTACTGCGTAAATAAATTGCAGATAAAGTGAAGTTTTTAAACACCCGTTGTGACTGAATCATGCCGATAATAAAACCTACAGGCAGCAAGAAGTAGGCATAGTTTTGTGGAAACTCCAGCATTGCATGCACACTAAATGCACCGACCATCAAAATACCAACAACCGATTCAACCGACTGGGTATATTTATGCAACTGGTAGCCCCAATAGCCCAGATACGCCAAAAATGGCACGCCGAGTATCACACCATTCCAGAGTAAAAAGTCCAAAATAAAATTGTGTGCGCTGCGAATCCACACAGGGCCTTGCACAAATTCACTAATGCTTACATAAGCCACACTGGTTTGATGCCAGCCATAACCCCACCATGGTTGATGTTCAATCGCAGCCAGCATTTGCTGCCAAATCGCCAAACGTGACATATCGCCTGTGGCACGTTGCACCACATCACGAGATTGCACCGAAAGGTCTGCACTTTGTGAAAGCAATTGACTAAAAGCAGGTGCGATAAAAATCAGCCCGATAAATGCGGCAAACCACAGCAAACTATAGCGCCATTTAATCCGCATCACGCCACGGTATTGTTGATAACCCAAATAGGTCAAGAGACACAGCGATGCCAACCATGACGTCCGCGATTGACTTAGTACAACACCCACCAAAATCATGGCAGCTGCAATCACAATCCACATGGTTTTAAGTTTTTGTTTTTCGTATAAATATAGGCATGCCATGAGTGACATCACTAAAAACGTCGCCATGTTATTGGGTTGGGCGAAGTTGGCATAAGGGCGTTGTCCAATTTTAATATCTACCATCATTGGCAGGTATTGGTCGAGCGTCAGCCACTGGCAAATTGCCATGAATGCGGTAATGCTACCCACGCCAAGTAGCACATAACTAAAGCCTGCGAAGATGCGTTCACGTTCGCTGTTGATTTGCGTGAGGTTATAGCCAAAAATAATCGCCAGCCAAAAACTGAAGATATACACGCTACTGAGCAGGGCTTTGTCAAAAAAGTAGACTAAGCCAAAGCCCCACTGAATAAAGGGAACACTGCACAGTGCCAGTAAGGGCAAACTGATTTTAGGTATCTGTAATTTTTCTTTGAATAGGCAGGCTGCGAGCGCAAATAGAGCAAAAAATGCGTAAAGTTCGCCTGTATAAGTCACCCACGGGCGGTAGTGAATGGGCAATAACCATGCAAGGGAGATGAGGATAGCAGCCAAAAATAGCAATGCAGATTTCATAAGAAAAACAGATCAAAAGACTGGCTCTATCTTATATTTTTTTAGGCAAGATGATAGTACTTTGTACGGCAAGTTTGATTGGAATTCTGCTAGTTTTAAAATTGGATGATTGCATGGGGAATACTTAGATTCCCCATTTTTCAACTTAAAATATTATTTCCATGGTCTTAGGTCTACTATTTTGATGATAGATGCAGATTCTTTATTGATTAATACCACCATATCTACAGCATTGGCTTTTAAAGGTAGCCAAGCATCTGCTTTTGGGTATTTTGCTAAAGTTTTTTTAACTTCTGTTTTTGAGTTGTATTGCTCTAATTCTTTTAGCTGCAATGCACGTTGTTGGATTTGGTTTTTTGCTTGAGTCAGTTCTACATAGCGTTCTGGACGCTGTGCAATAGAAATACCACCTAAAACTTCTGCAAACATTTCATCATTGCGTTGTTGTGTATCTTTGGCAAATTCAGTGGCAACATATTGCGGCTTAAACCATGAAGGTTTTTGGAATTGTGGCTGTGCTTGCTGAATATTCGTATTAACTAATTCATTTTTTCTAACCAATTCAAAACGATCTACATTATAAACCAACCATGCAGGACGACCTTGTTCGATACTAAACACCCCATAACATAAAGCCACAATTTGAATGAGAATAATGACACTAAGATCAAATTTTAATGTTTTTTTCCCTTCTTTATAGACCAACAACCCAAACAGAGGACCAATGATTACATCAATGATTAATAACATGCAAAATAAATGAGTGACCCCAACTGCTTTAGCTAATGGCGATGGATACCAATAGCAAAACACAATTACACTCAAACATAATGCAATCAAAATAGAAGCAGATAAATGCCCTAAAAAAAATTTAATGCGTTTAGACATCTAATATTCCACACAAGTCATAAATCAATTTTTATTAATGGATGGCTTTGTTGCACAAAGATTTCATAACTATATGATTTTAAAAGTTTTGATTATTTTTTGATCCAAAATTAAATTTATTTAAATCAGATGCTTACATATTTATGCAACAAAGCCATTTTCCCATCAAATGTCCGACTAAATACAGTTTTTATCCCTTTAATTTTGGGTAGATGTAGTAAACCATGCTCAAAGCTCACCGTTGCGTGTTGAGGGCATTGATAAGACCGTTGAGGTACTTTCTTGGACTTAAACCGTGGATAGCCAACAATATTGTCAACGGCATTCTAAAATTGACCCCTTTTACCTTACAAATGGCAAAGTAAAATTGACCCCTTTGATCTCGTATTAAGTTTCAACCTGGGGCTGAATCCCAATTCTTTTTTTATCCTTCAAAC
>NZ_JACAXD010000080.1:0-578 GCF_013391485.1 Acinetobacter sp. SwsAc5 | reverse complement strand
GGCGGATTCAAGCGGCAAGTGCAACAGTATAAAAACCAGCCATAACTTCACTCGGTGTATACCAACCTAGTGTTTTTCTAGGACGATGGTTGAGTGCAAATTCTATCTGCTCTATTTGTTCGTTTGACACGTCATCAAACGATGATGATTTTGGCAGATATTGACGGATTAAACCATTCGTATTTTCATTTCTAGCTCGCTGAATAGACTTGTAAGGATCAGCAAAATACGTCTCTATGCCAGCATCAGTAATTCTTTTGTGTTCGGAAAATTCTTTGCCATTATCAAATGTCACACTATAAGCATGGCTCATTTGTAAACGATCTAATGCACAAGTAATCGTTTGAGAGGATGCTCTCGTTGGCCCTAAATGAACAATATGTACATACAGGCTCTTTCGATCAACGAGAGTCAATAAAGCACCTTTATGATGTTTACCAATCACCGTGTCACCTTCGAAATCTCCTAAACGTTGTCGTTGATCAATGACCTGGTCTCGGCAGTGAATACTTGTTTTATCAATGATTTGACCCCTACGATCCGTGTTTTTGTAACCGCGTTTTCGATATTTCTTCTGA